>NZ_JBQSVT010000020.1:0-77241 GCF_052376555.1 Specibacter sp. AOP5-B1-6 | reverse complement strand
CTGCGCCACTACCTCGACCACGCGTTGGACGGGATCGGGTTCAAGGACGGTGGCGGGAACCCGATGCGCTACACCTTCCACGATTTCCGCCGGCTCTTCATCACCGATGCGATCATGCACGGCATGCCACCGCACATCGCCCAGCTGGTCGCCGGCCACCGCGACATCAACACGACCATGGGCTACAACTCCGTTTATCCCGAGGAAGTCATCAAAGGCCACCGGGAATTCATTGCCCGCCGCCGAGCCCTACGCCCAGCCCAGGAATACCGCACCCCCACCGACGAGGAATGGGCCGAGTTCATCGGCCACTTCGAACACCGCAAGGTCGCCGTGGGTGACTGCGGACGCTCCTACGACACACCCTGCATCCACGAGCACAGCTGCCTGCGCTGCCCGCTACTGCGGCCCGATCCAACGGCCAAGCCACGGTTGATCCAGATCCGCGACAACCTCATCGACCGAATCAAGGAAGCCGAGGCCCACCGCTGGCTCGGGGAAGCCGAGGGTCTGAAAGTCAGCCTCGCCGGAGCCCGAGCAAAATTGACAGAAATGGATCAAATCACCGCCCGCCGCACCACAACAACCCAACTCGGAATGCCAACCTTCACCCAGACTGCCGGCCGGACCAACATCCCGCAAAACGATGGAGAAGAAAGCCTGCACTGACACCGGACAGCCCTGAAATTCTTAGTTCGGAGAAGATGCCCGAGATGCCGCCATTATTGCTGAAGCAGCCAGGAGCCTGCCGCACACCCTGCGTTCCATCGTCGTCGCCGATGAGCAGGCCGCGGAGCTGTCAATGCTGTGTGGGTTTGATGATGACCTGGCGAAGCAGGCCACCGCGACATCGAACCGGATCCGCGGGTTACTCACCCAGGTTCACCCTGCCCTGGAACGGGTCATCGGCCCCCACTTGGACCACCCTGCGATGCCCGAGCTGCTGATGAAGTACCCGTCCCCGGAGAAGCTGCGCAAGGCCGGCCTGAACCGTGTCACAACGCTGCTGTCCCGCCACGCACCACGGGCCGGGAAAGGCTGGGCTGTGGAGGTGTTCGCGGCCCTGGACGAGCAGACCGTCATGGTCGCCGGCACCGGGGCAGCCAGCATCGTTCTGCCTCAGCTGGCCACCATGCTCAAGCAGCTGCGCACCTCCCGAGAGCAGCTCTTGGCCAAGGTTGACTCCCTCGTGGAGGCCCACCCTCTTCACATCGTCCTGACCTCCATGCCAGCGGTCGGGGTCAGGACCGAAGCCCGCATCATCACCGAAGTCATCGGCAAAGAATTCCAAAGCGCCGGCCACCTCGCCTCCTACGCCGGGCTGGCCCCGGTGACCTGGCGCTCCGGGACCTCGATCCGCGGCGACCACCCCTCCAAAAAGGGCAACAAGTCGCTCAAGCGAGCGTTCTTCCTCTCCGCATTCGCCGCCCTGAAGGACCCGCTCTCACGCGCTTACTACGACAAGAAACGAGCCGAGGGCAAACGCCACAACCAAGCCCTGATAGCCCTCGCACGCAGACGCTGCGATGTACTCTTCGCCATGCTCCGCGACGGCGCCCTCTACACCCAACCAGGCACCGCGACAGCCTGACAAGAAAGAACCACCAGCCGGCAAGCACGCCACACCCGTGACTCAAGCCTGCCCAAAATCAAGAACTCAAAACTTTTTGGAAAAATCCCCCAAACCCCTTGACGAAGAACATAGGGACACCCCCCCCGAGCACGGTGCACCATCGTCACCGGCGATGACCCATGCATGACCAAAGAATGCGACTCGTAACACCAGATCAGATCGTCTTTGGTTTGAACATATCCATGCCCGTAGGCGGAATGGACTACGGGACGGCTGAGGAATCCGACAGCGGATCGTTTAGCGTGAGCTTGGAGCTCCACGGTTCAGTCGCGTAGTGGAGATCCGACGACGTTAAAGTGAAACCCTCCAAAAGCGCCGGACAGAAGCGGACGTGCGGCCGCTATGGATGCTTGGACCGCCGGCAAAGCGAGGGAAGCTTGATGCACTTCGGCGCTAACCCATAGTTCCATGACGAACACAGTGTCGAGATCGTCGTCGCTGACCCCCACCTCATACGCCAGGCAACCGATCTGCTTGAGGGTGTCGCTTCGCTGAGTCAGATGAGCGACCAGCTCATCACGCTTACCGGAGACGGCACCGAGTGTTCCTGCGTCTGCGAAAGTCATGCCACAACCCTACCCAGGGGCCGAGAAATTGCGCTCCACCCGCAATCCGAACTTTCAACGCGATAGTCGTCACCGCGACGGAATGGAGGCGACCGTGTGGCCGACGCGATCCGGGAAAAGTGGAGTCCCTAGCCGCTATTTTTCCAGGACCGGAGGTTGCTTACGCGGGTTCGAACGACCAGGAGTTCGGAGACGGCTGCGCAACTCCATACTTTCGCGGATACGCCGCGCCCGGTCACTATTCCCTCACCGCTGCACTTTGCAAAGTGGACCAGAGCCACGTGCGCCTCCCGCGGCACCGGACAATACCTTCGCCGGCTCAGCGCCCCCGCTCACGGGATAGGCTCGGAATTCGGCCTGGGAAGGAAGGTTCTTACGGACGGACCCTCCTGCCCGATCGTCTGACGGAAGAATGGAGGTTTAGCGCATGGATGCCGCACCCGAATTTGCCAGGTACCAGGCAACACAACGCTGCCTGTCCCGACCCGAACCCTAGCAATCCCACCGTCTACGACCGCACTCACAATCGGCACGGCCACACATGGTTTAAAACCTGCGCCGCGCACCTGCTGGCCAGGATTCCCTGCTACCCGGGTCTCCTGGACCGCTGCGGGGGGCAACGGGAAGATCTTCGTTCACCAGCGCCGGGGCATTTCCTCTATGAAGACGAGCTCAGGTGGTCGGGGCCCCGCACCACTGAGCAGTAATCCCGCACGAAGAGGGACCGGCTCTCGGGCGAGGTTGTGAAAGTCTCTGACAGACTGGCCGCATGACCACGATCTTCACGCATAAGCCCACAATCGAGGGCAAGCGCGTCAAACTGCGACCAGTTCAGGCTCAGGACGTACCTATATTGCATCGGATGCTTCAGGACGCCGAAGCCGCAATTCTGACCGGAACAGTGCACTCCAGCAGCCAGACAACGCTGCCTTGGACTGTTGATGACCTCCGCGTGGCGTACGAACGCTGGGGCTCCGCTGATGACCGTCTCGTCCTCGCCGTGATCGAGCAGGCGACGAACGCGATGGTTGGAGAGGTCGTCCTCAACGACTGGAACGAGTTGAATCGCTCCTGCGGCTTCCGCACTTTCCTTGGCGCCGAAGGCCGCGGCCGGGGGCTTGGAAGCGAGGCGACCGAGCTGATTGTCCGGCACGGCATACACGAGCTTGGTCTTCACCGAATAGGTCTCGAAGTTTACGCCTTCAACCCGCGTGCCCGGCATGTCTACGAGAAGGTGGGATTTCGCTACGAAGGAACGGGCCGGGACGCGCTGTGGTTCGACGAGCAATGGATTGACGTCCACTACATGTCGATCCTTGAAACCGACCTACCGCTGAGTCAGTAACGGATCCCTTACCGGGCGCTGAAGGACTATTCCGGCGCCTGGCGTACGGAGACGGCCATGAGATGACTTCGTCATGGTCGCCTTCCGGCAACCGGAGAGCTTCTGGACAACACCCAATCTCCTGCCAGCCGCATGATCTGTAGAAGTCTTCAAGGCCCATGCCGGCACGCAGTTCAAGGTGCAGCTGTTCAAGAGTGAGGTCTTCGGTAGCGGCTCGTGACACCTCGGCCAGGCCGCGCCCGATCCCGCGTCAGGCCAGCGGCACGGCCTCGCGGCTGAACAGCAGCCTGCGGGTGTGCACGTCTACGACCAGCAGGTAGATGACACCGGCCCACGCCACGGCCATCGACAGCACCGCCGTCGCCACCGGCAACTGCACAAAGCCCCACACAAAGAGCTGATCCTGTGCGCCGAACACCACAAAGAACGCAATCACCACATAGCAAAGTTTGGTCTGCCAGTTGTTGCGGATCCCTGTCACGGCCAGCAGTGGCAGGAACCAGAGGATGTACCAGGGCTGGATGATGGGGGCCAGAAGCACGACGGCGGCAAACGCCAACCCCATCCGGCGCACCAGATTCTTCGGGTCGCCAAAGACCGCAAGACAGGCGGCGACGGCGATGCTGGCCAGTGTCAGCACGGTACGAAACCCGCTGGCAACGAGCGATCCATCCAGGCCCACCGCATTGGCTGCAAGCTCAACCATCTGCCCGCCAAATCCCGACGGTGAATACCCGGTGTAGCCCGGGTTGGTGTCGGTCAGCGCCCACGTCCAGCCAAGCCCCAGGTTCCCGGGAATGCCCATGAGCCACAACAAGGCCAGGCTCAGCGAACCGGTGGCTGCCCAGAACAAGAACCGCCGGCCCCAACCCGCAGCCCGCCCGGCCCACAACAAACCTATGAACGGCAGCAGGACAATGGTGATGGGCTTGACGGCAATCGAGGCCGTGACCAGCACAACCCCGAGCACGCCGCGCCTTGTGGCCGCAAAATACGTGCCGCCAACGGCCAAGCCAAGCATCAGTGCGTCGTTGTGCGCACTGGCGATGAACGAGAGCAGGAACAACGGATTTGCCACCGAGAGCCACAACGCCCTGGCAGCGTCAATGCCGTGCAGCCGTGCCAGTTTTGGCACATAGACCACGCAGAGGGCCACACCAATGCAGGCAATCAAACGAAACAACAACACCGAGATGTCCGGTTGCGCCCCGGTCAGGGCCACCACCGCGCGGCTCAGCCACAGGAACAGCGGCCCGTAGGGTGTGCGGTTTTCAGCCCACGACGGGTCGGTGCCCTGCATGAACCAGTTGTTAAGGGCTGAGATCCCCGTGGTGTAAGGGTCCAGGCCCTGGGCCATGAGCCGGCCCTGGCCCGTGTACGCATATACGTCGCGGGAGAAGATGGGAACGGCTGCCAGCATCGGCGCACCCCAGACAACCACTGCAGTCACAACCGCGCGCAGGGAACCGGCCCCCCACCCGCTCAGCCGCTGCCCAAGCCGCAGCCAGGACCGCAACAGCACCATGGTGCCAAGTGTCAGCAAAATGGTGGAGGTGATGACCCCCGCACCTTCCGTGCGCATGGCAATCACGAGGGGGTTGCGGATCATGGGCGAGCCGGAGGCAATCCAGCCCACTCCCACGGAGCCGGCCAGGATCATGACCGAGCCGATGAAACCCTGGAGCAGCGCAATCCACGGCCGGGGCGCGGCGGTTGCCCGCTGTTGCCGCGCGGGAGGCGAGGCTGTCATCTCAAGCCTCCGGCCGTCGTCGTATGTTTCCTGCAGCAAGATGGCGGCAGTGCAGGCTCCGCCAAGGCCGATTTTAGCAGCGAGGCGGCGCTGGCGCGGTTCACGGTACATTGGTCGGGTGGCTATTACTAATGAACGCATTGTGTGGATTGACTGTGAAATGACCGGCCTCGATGCCGTCAACGACGCCTTGATCGAGGTGGCGGCGCTCGTGACGGACTCCGAGCTGAACATTTTGGGCGAGGGTGTTGACGTTGTCATCAAGCCCAGCGACGAGGCCCTGGCCCAGATGGGCGACTTTGTGCGCAACATGCACACCACGTCCAAACTGCTCGACGAGCTGCCCGGCGGCACGACCATGGAGGACGCGCAGGCGCAGGTGCTGGCGTACATTCGCGAGCACGTGCCCGTGGCCAACAAGGCGCCCCTGGCCGGCAACTCGATCGGCACCGACAAGGTGTTCCTGGCCCGTGACATGCCTGAGCTCGTGGAGCACCTGCACTACCGTGTCATCGATGTGTCAACCATCAAGGAACTCTCACGCCGCTGGTACGCGCGCGCCTACTTTCAGTCCCCGGCAAAGACAGGCAACCACCGCGCGCTTGGTGACATCAAGGACAGCATTCAGGAACTCAAGTACTACCGCGAGGCCGTCTTTGTGCCTGCTCCGGGCCCGGACACCGCCACGGCCAAGACAATTTCGGCGAAGTACTGACAGCAATTTTCGTGGTTGCCCCACGGAATTTTCGCCACGGCAATGCGATCTGGCTCACAGTTGGGACAAAAGAACCGCTTTTGGTCCCGGCCACCTTTTTGTTCGGGTAGACTAGTCGTCGTTGCCATAAGCGCGGAGGACATCGTGAAGATGTTTTTTGCACTTCGGCGGACATGGTGGGTTTAGCTCAGTTGGCAGAGCGCCTGGTTGTGGTCCAGGAGGTCGCGGGTTCAACCCCCGTAACTCACCCCGAGTGTGGTTCTTGCGAATCACGGAACACCCCGGTCATTTGATCGGGGTGTTTTTCATTGCCCCGCGGGTTTTTCCCCGCTGTTTCTGTTTCGCCGCATGTCAAAACTTGAAAATGATTTCCAGCCTGAAAAGGAAGCCGTCATGACCATCCTGCCCGTGACCATCTTGGGTGAGCCCGTGCTCCACCGCCGCGCTGACGAGGTCAAGGCCTTTGACGCAGACCTCAAATCCCTCGTGGCCGACATGTACGAAACCATGGACGCCGCCAACGGCGTGGGTCTGGCGGCTCCGCAGGTTGGTGTGGGCCTGCGCATCTTCACCTACAAGATGGACAACGACGACGACGTCCCCGCCCGGGGTGTTTTGGTGAACCCCACCCTCACGGTTGGCAAAATCTCGGGCAACACCCCGGATCCCGACGACGAGGTGGAGGGCTGCCTGTCGGTGCCCGGGATCGACTTTCCGCTCAAGCGCGCCGAATGGGTGCGTGTGCGCGGCTTCGACGTTAACGGCAACCCGCTGGATTTTGAGGCAACCGGCTGGTTTGCCCGCTGCATGCAGCATGAATACGACCACCTGGACGGCAAACTCTATGTTGACCGCCTCAATGCCCGTTATTCCAAGAAGGCCAAGCGCTCCGCAAAGAACAACGGCTGGGGCGTGCCCGGACTGACGTGGATGCCCGGCGTGGATCCGGACCCCTTCGGACACTAACGACTCACCGGCTGGGCGCCTGCGGACGGTGAGTCATTTCTCACGCCGCGCTGCGTGCGCAACATTGCGGCACGGTGGTCCTGCATGGAGTAGTTTGGCCATACAGAAGTCTGCAATTTTTTTACGACGTTTTTTACAACGGCCGTGGCTTTTCGAAGGCCGGCCGCAAAGGGGAACCATGTCCGGCACATCCACGCCCAGCCCAACACCCAAAGGGATCCCGCGCAAAGTTGTAGGCCTTGCAGTGGCCGGTGCCGTGGGCGGCTTCCTTTTCGGCTTCGACTCCTCAGTGGTCAACGGAGCCGTTGACGCCATCCAGGGCCAGTTCGTCCTGGGCGACGCCCTCACCGGGTTCGCGGTCGCCGTCGCACTTTTGGGCTGCGCCGTTGGTGCCTACATGGCAGGCAAGATCGCCGACGCCAAGGGCCGCATCCCGGCCATGAAACTGGGCGGCATCCTGTTCCTGGTCAGTGCATTGGGCACGGGCTTTGCCTTCAGCGTGTACGACTTGATCTTCTGGCGTCTCGTCGGCGGGCTCGGCATTGGCCTGGCCTCCGTCATTGCCCCGGCGTACATCTCCGAAATTTCACCGCGCAAGCACCGCGGACGGCTGGCCTCGCTGCAGCAGCTGGCCATCACCACCGGCATCTTTGCCGCCCTGCTCTCCGACGCGCTGTTCGCCAATTTCGCCGGCGGCGCATCTCAGGAGTTCTGGTTTGGCCTGCCTGCCTGGCGCTGGATGTTCCTTGCAGCAGCAATCCCCGCCGTCGTGTATTTCATCATCGCCATGGTGCTGCCGGAATCACCGCGCTTCCTTGTCCTCCAAGGCAAGGAAGAAGAAGCCGCGAAGGTCTTCAAGACCATTGCCCCGGATGAAGACACCGAACGCAGCATCCGCGAAATCAAGGAAGCAGTCAAGGAAGACTCGCTGTCCGCCAAGAAGGGCTCGCTGCGCGGGAAGCGCTTTGGCCTGATGCCGGTGGTTTGGATCGGCATCATCCTCTCGATGCTCCAGCAATTCGTGGGCATCAACGTCATCTTCTACTACTCCACAACACTGTGGCAGGCGGTCGGCTTCCAGGAGAAGGACTCACTGACCATTTCCGTGGTCACGGCGATCGTGAACATTCTGGTCACACTCGTGGCCATTGCACTTGTGGACAGGATCGGACGACGCCCCATCCTGCTGACAGGCTCCATCGGCATGGCAGTCTCACTGGGGACCATGGCACTGGCCTTCTCGGCAGCGACCGGTTCCGGATCCGAGATCAGCCTGCCCGGCGCATGGGGCCCGGTCGCCCTGGTGGCAGCCAACGTCTTCGTTGTCAGCTTTGGTGCGTCGTGGGGCCCGCTCGTCTGGGTTCTTCTGGGCGAGATCTTCCCCTCCCGCATTCGTGCCCGCGCCCTTGGCCTGGCCGCCGCGGCCCAGTGGATTGCAAACTTCATCATTACCTTGACGTTCCCGTCCATGGCCTCGGCATCGCTTCCGTTGACCTACGGCATGTACGCCCTGTTCGCCGTGGCATCGTTCTTCTTCGTGATGTTCAAGATCCCCGAAACCAACGGCATGTCCCTGGAGCAGGCGGAGACGCTGTTCGTCAAGAAGCCCAAGGCCGCCAAGGCCAAGAAGGACTGACTCCCCCGCGTTCACCCGGCGCAAAGTTCGTGCTGAACTTGGCGCCGGGTGACATCAGGCGCCGAGTCCACAGCGGCCGCTGCTCCCGCTGAACCGGGTGTGTGCAGCAGCATGCGCCGGAGTCGCTAAACTGGCCCGATGACTCCTCGCACCACCCTCAGCACAGCGCTGATCCTTGATTACCTGAACATTGCCGCCGACGACCGCGCCGAATGCCTGGCACTGCTCGACGGCGGGGCCACCCCGGCAGCCGAAACGGTCCTGGCACATCTGTCGTCCAGGCTGGGCAGCGCCGACGACTCCGTGCCCGAGCTTGGCACCCCCGATCTCCCCGTCACCGAGCTTGACTGGCTCGGCGCCATGGTGCGGTTCGTCCCGGACATCCTGCAGTGGCACCAGGAACGAAACATTCCGGACGCCATTTCGCGGGCCACCCTGGCCGACTTTGGCCGCAACATGGCCATCAACCGCAGGGTCCACAACCGCTTCGGCATGGACACCTACAAGTGGCTCAACCACGTGTTTTCCGGCCGCCTTTTCCAGCTTGGCCGGCTCCAGTACCTGATCCACCAGCCGTCGGCGGCCATCCCGGGTGTGGCAGCCGGGGAATCGATTCTCGGCATCCACATCCCGGAGGACGGCGGCCTGGCCGCTGAAACCGTGGACGAAAGCCTTGCACTGGCCAGCGCATTCTTTGCCGCACACTTCCCGGAACAGCCGGTCCGGGCAGCCAATTGCGAGTCCTGGCTGCTGGACCCCTACCTGTCCGCCCGCCTTGACCCGCGCACCAACATTGCCAAGTTCGCCGCCCGGTTCACGCCCTACGGCGAGCCCCGAACCGAACCAACTGACGCCGTGTACTTCACGTTCCGCACCCGCAGCATGGACAATCTGGACGCCCTGCCACGCACGACGACGCTGCAACAGATTGTCCTGGACCGCATCGCTGCCGGAGGTGCCTGGCAGCTGGGCTTCGGCGTGCTGGCTCTGCCCCGGTAGGCGGCAACCATGCGGGTGCCGTTGCCTGCTCGGCCCACACCCCCGTTGCCGGGTGCAGCGGAGGGCGGCGGCCGCCGTCGTGCTTGCCAACAAGGCACTCCCGGGCTGCGGTAAACTCAAGAGTTGATGTCCTGCCTGAAAAATTCTTTACCGCTAGAAAGTAGTCTTGTGTCCTCTCCGGCCCAGTCCCCCGCCCGCGCCACCGAAATTACCGGCCAGGCGGAGCGTCGCCGAACTTTCGCTGTCATCTCCCACCCGGATGCCGGCAAGTCAACGCTGACCGAAGCACTGGCGCTGCATGCCAAGGTGATTGGCACGGCGGGTGCGACCAACGGCAAGTCCAACCGCAGGGACACGGTCTCCGACTGGCAGCAGATGGAGAAGGACCGCGGCATCTCGATCAGCTCCGCCGCGCTGCAGTTCTCCTACCGCGACACCGTCATCAACCTGCTGGACACCCCGGGCCACGCCGACTTCTCCGAGGACACCTACCGGGTGCTGGCCGCCGTCGACTGCGCCGTCATGCTCATCGACGCGGGCAAGGGCCTGGAAACCCAGACCATGAAGCTGTTCGAGGTCTGCCGCCAGCGCAATCTGCCCATCATCACCGTCATCAACAAGTGGGACCGGCCCGGCCTGGATCCGCTGGAATTGATGGACGAGATCACCGAGCGCACCGGCCTGACGCCGATGCCGCTGACGTGGGCCATCGGCATTGCCGGCGACTTCCGCGGCGTCTGGGACGTGCGCCGCAACGAGTTTGCCAAGTTTGCCCGCAACAGCTCCGGCGCCCACATCGCCCTGACCGAATATCTGACACCCGAGCAGGCCGCCGCGTCAGAAGGCGACGCGTGGACGGATTCCACCGACGAGGCCAGCCTGGTCGTGGACGAAGCCAACCCGCTGGACCTGGACGCTTTTTACGCGGGCAAGGCCACCCCCCTGTTGTTCTCCTCCGCCGCACTGAACTTTGGTGTCAAGCAGATTCTTGACACACTGGTCGACTTCGCCCCGCCGGCGTCCCCGCGCGCCGATGTCACCGGCACCGCCCGCGCCGTGGAAGCACCGTTCTCGGGCTTCGTGTTCAAGGTCCAGGCCGGCATGAACCAGGCCCACCGCGACCACGTCGCATTCGTCCGCGTCTGCTCGGGCATGTTTGAGCGCGGCATGGTCGTCACCCAGTCCCGCACGGGCAAGTCCTTCGCCACAAAGTACGCCCAGCAGGTGTTTGGCCGCGACCGCGAGGTCATCGACACCGCCTTCCCGGGCGACGTCGTCGGACTCGTCAACGCCTCCGCCCTGCGCGTGGGCGACAGCTTGTTCGTCGAGGAACCCGTGGAGTACCCGGCCATCCCGCTGTTCGCCCCCGAACACTTCCAGGTGGCCCGCTCCAAGGACCCCAGCAAGTACAAGCAGTTCCGCCGCGGCATCGAACAGCTCGAACACGAGGGCGTCATCCAGGTCCTGCGCTCGGACCTCCGCGGTGACCAGGCGCCGGTGCTGGCCGCCGTCGGACCCATGCAGTTCGAGGTGGTCGAGGACCGCATGCACCACGACTTCAACGCCCCCATGCGGTTGGAGCGGCTCCCCTACTCGCTCGCCAGATTGACGACGCCGGAGGCAACAGCCACGCTGGCAAACATCCATGGCGCTGAGGTGCTTGAGCGCAGCGACGGCGAGTTCCTGGCCTTGTTCAACGATATTTGGGCCATGCGCCGCGTCGAAAAGAACCACCCGGACCTGCCGTTGACTGAAATCGGCACCTCAATGCAGTAGCGGGTTGCCCGGCCTGGCCTCAGCACGCCTGTCCACTTGCTGCTTTCCCTCACGCGGCCTTCCTCAGGGGCTTCTTCAGGGGAGGTAGCCGGAGGGCAGGCTTTGCTGTTTCGGGCACGGGCCAAGCACTCGTTTCATGGCGGATTTCTCCGCGGGGGTGACCCACAGCTGGTAAGCGGCCTTGACGGATATTTGCCGGGCAACATAGTGGCAGCGAAACTTTTTGGAGTGGGGCAGCCACGTGGCGGCGTCGCCGTCGGACTTGTCCTGGTTGGCTGGGCCATCTGCCGCCAACAGGTTCAAGGGGTCGTTGGCCAGGCTTTGGCGTTGGATTGGGGTCAGCGCGGCGGCCCCTGTCTTCCAGGCGTTGCCCAGGGCCACGACGTGGTCGATTTGTACGGCCCCGCTGCTGTCCTTGCCGCGTTGAAAATGGATCTCCTGCCCGGTGTACGGTTCTTCAAGCACCCCGGAAGCCACTGTGCACAGGGATCCGCTGGTGAAGTTGGCATCCTGGAGGTCCCTGCGCAGTACGTCATTGCGGGTGTCGCAGCCATTGGCGTCGGCGTCCAGCCAGGCTTCGCCAAACGCGCTGCGCTGATAGCCGGTGCCCGGCGCCTTCCCTTTGACCTGCAGCGTTTCCAACAGTGCCAACGCCGTGCCAGGGCCCACGGCAACCACAGGCTTGCCCAACGCCGGCGGCAGCGTACTTAGCACCGGTGGCGGGCCAGTCCCGGGCTCAAACGGCCACCGTCCTGAGGTGTGCAGCCAGCCGGCCAGGACGACGGCCACCAGGACCAGCAAAATGGCGGCGCTGACAACCGGCGGGCGTCGGGGCTGGGGCGGCCGTCGGGGCCGCGGGGCGCGCTGCGGGCGCGTCGAGGAAAGTTCACGCACATGACGCGCCATTGACCACCCCGGCTCTGACTCGCCCGGCCAGGCAGCGGCCGTTGCGTGGGCGGTGAATCGTGATGGCTTAAGTCTAGGAGCCTACAGCGAAAGCGGGTTCGGCTTATCCACAGGCCGGCTGCTGCGTCCCTTCGGGAACGGGAGGAAGTCCACACCATCGCCACAGACAACCCACCCAAACTCCGCAACTGCGTGACCATCCCCTCGGCGTCACGGGACTGACGGTGAGCATCAGCCCCACAACCACGGCCGCAATACTTCTCACCGCATAAGTTGCAGCCATGACGGTAGGCTCGAGCTGTGAAGAAACTTAACGTATTGTCCGATTTCAACGATGATCAGGGCAACACCATTACCTCGCCAACGACGTTCGACAAGAACATCGCCATAACAATCCGGGGCAGGAACAACCGGATTATTGTGGACCGTGGAGCCCGGATCAACAAGTTAACCGTCATATTCGATTGCGATAACGCGACGGTTGTCATTGGGCCGAGCAGCCGGCGCGGATTCAGCATGAGCATGCAACTCGGGCAAGACTCTACGGTGCGGGTCGGCGCCAACGTAACCACCACGGGCGCGTGCATCATCAACGCCGCGGAAGGTGCCACTGTGGCCTCCGGCAATGATGTGATGATCGCCAGCGAAAACCAGTTCCGAGCCCACGATGGGCATCCCATCTTCGATGTAGCCACGGGAAAACGGGTCAACCCCGTCAAAGACATCACGATCGGAAACCACGTGTGGTTCGGTGCACAGGCCGTCGCCCTGGCCGGCGCAAATGTGGGCGACGGCTCTGTGATCGGTTTCCGCAGCATCGTCAACAAGAAGATCCCGAACAACTGCATCGCAGTCGGTTCACCGGCAAAAGTGGTTCGGAAGAACATTGTCTGGGAACGGCCCCACCTCTCATTTGTCGCCCCGCCCTACAAACCTGATTCCAGCACGGTCGAGCAATCTGCGTACTGGAACATGACAGAAGAGCAGCCGGCGATCATTGCCGAAAACCGGAAACGGTTCCTAAGCCTTCGCAGGAACATCTGGCACATCAGGCGGCGGCTACTAAATACACAATAGCGATGGGAGCCACAGGTTCCGGCTTGAGCGCGAACGAAATCGGCTGGGCGAGGGCTGGGAAGCCGCCTCCTCGAACTGCGACCCGTTGGAGGCCGTGCATCGCACACACTCCACCAAGCCAAACTCGAAGCGCTCAACCAAGCGTGGCCGGAGTGGGCGGGGTGAAATAGTCAGGGAGTTTTCAGGGAGTTCCGTCACGGTCCCACCCAGTCATTGCCTGTCAAACACGGCGAAGATGCAATCCACGGGGCCGCGCCAATTCAACGTTCTGAGCGCTTTACTCCTGCAGAACTGCACGGAATATGAGACTTATGTTGGATAGGGCAGCCGATACGCCGGGTTTTGTCATCCGCCGAGGTTGCCCGCGGCGGAGAGGCAACCATCCATCTACGAACGCCGTTGCCGACGCCCTCTAGCAGCCTACCCAGGCACTCGGGCGAACAGCCCTCAAACATGCCCTGTCTGGCCTTGCTCCGGGCGGGGTTTACCGAGCTTCCCCAGTCACCTGGGGAACTGGTGGTCTCTTACACCACCGTTTCACCCTTACCCGCTCCAGCCTTTCAGCCGTGCGGGCGGTCTACTTTCTGTGGCACTTTCCTGCGGGTTGCCCCGAGTGGGTGTTACCCACCACCCTGTCCTGTGGAGCCCGGACGTTCCTCGAGCCACTTGCGTGACTCGCGGTTGCCTAGCTGCCCTATCCAGTGAACAAGTCTACCGTCTCGCCAGGCAATGTTCGACGACGGGCCCAACGCCCACGCTTTGGTCCCGGACGCGGTCCCGGACTCGAAAAAGATGTCGCAAAAAATCGGTCATTTAACCTAGCGGTTAATTAGCCAACAGGTTTATTATCAGTTCATGGAAACCGACGAGCTCAGCAGGACCTTTTCGGCACTGGCTGATCCAACCAGGCGCGCAATCCTTGCGATGCTTTCGCGTGGCGAGGCCACCGTCAAAGACATTGCGGCACCGTTCGCCATGAGCCTGCCCGCCATCTCCAAGCACCTCCAGGTGCTCGAGAAGGCGGAATTGATTGCCCGCGGGCGCAACGCCCAGTGGCGGCCGGCGCGGTTGAATGCCGCCGCGCTCGCCCCTGCGGCCGACTGGATCGACGACTACCGCCGATTCTGGGACCAAAGCTTCGATGCTTTGGAGCAACACCTCACACAAGAAATGAAAGGCAAGAGCAATGGTTGAAACAACAGGCTCCACCGTCACCCGGATATTTTCCGTGCCGCCCGAGTCAGTCTTCGACGCCTGGGTGACGCCGACATCCTTCGCCACCTGGTGGGGCGGGCCCGACATCGTGGTCCCGCTGGAGTCCCTGTCCATGGATGTTCGCGAAGGCGGGCTCTGGAAGGCCACCATGATCCTCGGCAACGGCATGCCCGACTTTCATTGGCGCGGCGAGTATCTCGAGGTCGACCGCCCGAACAAGCTCGTCATGACCATACCGACGAAGCCGGCAGTGACCGCGAGCTGCTCACCGTGATCCTCACCGCGGTCGACGGGGGCACGGAGATGCGCTTCAGCCAGACCGGCGGCCACCTGTCGCCCGAGCAGTACGAGGGCACGACAGCCGGCTGGCAGATCGCCTTCGACGCCCTGGTCGCGTTCCTCACTGCCTAGCGGCGGCCCGCCGGCACTGCGCACTGCGGGAGCGCTCACGGCGGCAGCCGGAACCCAGACAGCGGGAACTGAAGCAGCCAGAACCCAGGCAGCCGGAGAATATAAGGTGCGGTTCGGCGTCGGGCTTTGATGTCCGACGCCGAACCGCACCCTTGGTGCCACGGTCAGGAGGTGTCTGGGTCAGGCCAGCGCTGTGGCCGGCTCGGCAGCCGTTTCCAGGGCCGGGAAGGCGCGCGGGTGAACCCCGGCCATTTCCTCCATGACCCGGACCACCTGGCAGCTGTAGCCAAATTCGTTGTCATACCAAACGTAGAGGACCAGGTGCTTGTCGGAGCTGATGGTGGCCAGGCCGTCAACGATTCCGGCGCGCCGGGAGCCGACGAAGTCGCTGGAGACGACCTCGGGGGAATCGATGAAGTCGATTTGCTTGCGCAGGCCGGAGTGCAGCGAGATGTCGCGCAGGTAGGTGTTGACCTCATCCTTGGTGGTGCCGTTTTCAAGGGTCAGGTTCAAGATCGCCATCGACACGTTGGGGGTGGGGACGCGGATGGAGTTTCCGGACAGCTTACCTTCGAGTTCGGGCAGCGCCTTGGCCACGGCCTTCGCGGCGCCGGTCTCGGTCAGGACCATGTTCAGGGCAGCCGAGCGGCCGCGCCTGTCCCCCTTGTGGAAGTTGTCCGTCAGGTTCTGGTCGTTCGTGAACGAGTGCACCGTCTCAACGTGGCCGTGGACGATGCCGTATCTGTCGTTCAGGACCTTCAGCACCGGGGTGATGGCGTTGGTGGTGCAGGAGGCCGCCGTGACGATCTTGTCTTCCGGCGCGATGGTGCCGTGGTTGATGCCGTGCACAATGTTTTTCAGGGAGCCCTTGCCCGGGGCCGTCAGCAGGACACGGGACACGCCGGTGCTCTTCAGGTGCTGGGAGAGTCCTTCCTCGTCGCGCCAGCGGCCGGTGTTGTCGACCACCAGGGCGTCGTGGATGCCGAAGCCGGTGTAGTCGATGGTGGCCGGGCTGTCCGAGTAGATAACCTGGATGGCGATGCCGTTGGCCTGGATGATGTTGCGTTCCTGGTCCACCGTGATCGTGCCATTGAAGGGGCCGTGGACGGAGTCGCGGCGCAGCAGGCTGGCACGCTTGGTCAGGTCCATGTCGCCGCCCCTGCGCACCACAATGGCGCGCAGGCGCAGTCCGTGGCCGCCGCCGGAGTGTTCAATGAGGATGCGGGCCAGCAGGCGCCCGATGCGTCCGAAACCGTACAGGACCACGTCGGTGCTGGTGCGTTCGTCGGCACCGAAACGGTCGACGACGTCGGCCAGTTCCGTGCGGAGGAACGCCTCAAGGCTGGTCCCGCCCGAGGCCTTGAAGCCTGCGTTGAGCCGGGCCAGGTCAAGCGAAGCGGCACCCAGTTCCAGGGTGACGAGCGCCTGCAGCAGCGGCAGGGTTTCTTCCACCGGCAGTTCCACCTCGTCGATCTGGCGGGCAAAGCGGTGGGCCTTGAGCAGGCTGATGACTGATTGGTTGATCAGCGAGCGGCCGTGAATGTTGGTCAGGACATTGTTTTCCCGGTACAGCTTGCCAATGAGCGGAATCATCGCTTCCGCCATGGTTTCCCGTCCGATCCAGGAATCCAGGACGGCGTCGCTGTTGTTTGCCACGAGTTCTTGCACCACGTAATTATCCTCTTCCAGCTCAAAACACCCTTGGTTCAAGCCTCTCAAGTCTGACAGCGCACGCATGTTACCGGCGAGTTAGGTGAGACGGTTCACTAGACCGGTCCACAGCCTCGCGCACCCCACCTCCTGCCCCGCCCACCCCGAAACGCTCTCGCAGCAATGGGGCGATATTCCGAAACGCTCTCGCAGCAATGCGATCCTGCGTGCATTAGGGGATCGGCCGACCGGCTAAGCTCGAACGGTGCTGATTTTGCTTCCCCCCTCTGAAGGTAAGACCCCTGCCGACGCTGGCGCCCCCGTCGACCTCGCCGAACTGAGCTTTCCCGAGCTGACCTCGGCCAGGCAGGATGTCGCAGCAGCCTTGGCCGCCGTGTCCGGGGAAGACGACGCCTTGACCCGGCTGGGCGTGGGCTCCTCGCTGCTCCATGAAGTCATTCGGAACACCCGCCTGGCCCATGAGCCGGCAGCGCCGGCGCACAGCATTTACACGGGAGTGCTCTTTGACGCCCTGGGCTACCAAAGCCTGACGGCGGGCCAAAAGCGCAAGGCCGATTCCGCCGTCGTGGTTGTCTCGGGATTGTGGGGTGCCGTTGGTTTCGCGGACAGGATCCCGGCGTACCGGTTGTCGATGGCTGTGGGGCTGCCCGGGTTGGGCAAGTTGGCGAGCTACTGGAAGCCCCTGCTGGCGGCTGCGTTGTCGGGGCCCGCGGAAGGGCAGCTGCTCGTGGATTGCCGCTCCAGCACGTATGCGGCGGCGTGGGTGCCGGATGCCGATCGCACTGTTGCCGTCAACGTTTTTACCGAGCGCGACGGCACCCGCAAGGTGGTCTCACACTTTGCCAAGCACACCCGCGGCGAGCTGGCCCGGCATTTGCTGACCCGCCGCGGCAAGGCTCCCGAGACACCCGCCCAGCTGGCCAGGGCGGCCGGGGAAAAGTGGACGGTGGAGCTCGTGGCTGGCACGGCCCGCAAGGCGCACGCCCTGAACATCATTCTGGCGGACTGACCGCCCCTCCCCCGGAGAAATCCGTAGCGGAGCATCCATGACGCGGATTCCACTTTGCAGTTGTTGGACCATTCTGGCCGATTTTCGTTGATTTTCGTCCAATATCTGCAAACTCGAATTGCGGGCGGGAGTGTGCGGGGCGGGCGGCGGCTAATTTTCGCCGGCCACCAGTTCAACTTCGAAGCCGTCCTGGTTTTCCAGGTAGGCCGCGTAGTGTCCGGGCCCTCCCGCGTACGGGTGCCTGTCGGCAAACATGAGCGTCCACCCGTGGCCCAAGGCGGCGTCGGCCAGGGCATCGACGTTCGACGCCGGACCGGCGGCAAGGGCGAGATGGTTCAGTCCTGCGCGGCGGCGTTCGTGCGGCCCGGCAACATCGGGTCCTGATTCGAGCACAATGTATTCCCCGGCACCCTGCCAGCTGCCGCCATGACCCCATTCGGAAACCAAGGTGTAGCCCAGTTCCTCCAGCAGCCAGCCCAGGCTTTGCTTGGCCCAGCCGTACTCCTGCACCCAAATCTCCAGGTGGTGCAGACGGCCGGGCGCCGTGTGCGGTTTTATCCCCAGTCCTCCGAGCGGACGAGGATGGCGCCGGAGTCCGGGCAGAAGACGATAGTGTCCGGGCTCGCCTTTTTGATGTCGACCAGGTCGCCGGCACTGAGCTGCATGCCGGACCCTTCTGATTTGCCGTGGAACAGGCGGGCTGCGCCCACACCGTATTTCGCCAGCGCCCGGTCGTAGATAGTCATCAGTTCCGGCGCGAAGGTGGCCGCCAGTTCGGCCCGTTCGGCCAGTGTGGCGTCGCGCTCCATTTTCAGGGCACCCAATTTGCTGCGCACCTCGTCAAGGACTTCATCGAGAACCGACTGCATCTGGGCCACGAGATCCCGTTCTGCCTGTGCCTTGGCAGTTGCCTCCTCGAACGCCTCCATGGCCTCCAATTCGGTGTCCTCAAGGTCACCGCGGCGCTTGTTCAGCGACTCGATCTCACTTTGCAGTGCCATCAGGTCCTTTGACAGGCCGGTGCCGCTGTTCAGCTTCGCCTCGTCGCGTTCGATGCGTGCCACTACCGCAGCCACGTCGTCTTCAGCCTTCGTCAGGGAGCGCTGGGCGTCGCTGACTGCGGTGCCGAGGACCACGAGGTCGCTCTTGGCAACCGTGACCCCGGCGTGGAGATCCGGAAGCCGGGGGTCATCCTTCAGCGCCTTGGCCTGGACGTCGAGGCCCCGTAGTTTCCCGTCAAGTACCTGAACATCCAACAAACGCATCTGCTCGCCCGGTGCTGCCTTGGCCATGTAAGTCCTCCTGCTACATCAAGTGGTGGTTGTTCCTACAGGCAAGCCTAGTTGCCGGGGGTGAGAATAAAATCCCACGGGTCCGTGTTTGTCTGGCTTACGACCAGTTCAGCTGCAAAACCCTGGTCTGCGAGGACGTTGCCCAGTGCCCTGGCCGCGGCGGGGAGCCACAGCCATTCGCTGGCAAAATGGGAGAGGTCGATGAGGAAAGGTTTGCCGTCCGTCCGCGCTTCACGGGCTTCCGACGCCGGGTGGTGGCGCAGATCGGCTGTGACGTACACATCGGCATCGCTGGCCCGGACGGCGTCAAACAAGCTGTCGCCCGCGCCGCCGCACACTGCCACCTTGTGCACGAGTGCGTCCTTGTCACCCGCGACCCGGACACCCCCGGCTACTGCGGGAAGGGTCAGGAAGATCCTGGCAGCCAGGTCCCCGAGCTTCTCAGCGCCCGGCAGCAGGCCGACACGTCCAATTCCCTCTTCAACGAGGCCGTGCGCCGCGGGCATGAGCGGCTGTGCATCCGTCAGGCCCAGGACATCGGCGAGCACATCGGACACGCCGCCCACGGCACTGTCGCCGTTGGTGTGGACTGTCAGCAGGGCACACCCGCCTTCGATCAGCCTGTGCACGGCACGGCCCTTCCCCGAGGTGGCGGCCACCGAATTTACGCCCTTCAACAACAAAGGATGGTGGGTGACGAGGAGTTGTGCACCCCACTCGAGCGCCTCATCGATGACCTCGATGGTCGGGTCCACGGCAAACATGATCCTGTCCACCTCGGCGTCGGGGCGGCCCACCACCAGCCCCACACGGTCCCACTCCTCAGCCAGGGATTCCGGCCACAGCTCTTCAACAGCAACAAGAATGTCCGACAAGACAGGAGTCTCCAACGGCTCCAGCTCACCATCGTGCAACCCTGCGCTGTCCGCGTCCGGGGCCGGTTCGCCGTCGAGGCCGGGTCCGGACGCGTCAGTGTCGTCGCCGTCCGTATCGCCGTCGCCGTCCCAGGCCTCGTCACTGCCGTGGTCGTCGCGCTCATGGTCGTCGCTGCCGTGGTGCTGGCTTCCGTGGTGCGCCGGGACAAGTCCCAGCGCGGGGCCCGGGGCTCCAGGGGCCGGTGCTGCGGCCGGTGCGCCGGGGGCTGCTGCCTGGGCCGCGGGGGCATCGGTGCCCTCGGCAGCTGGGTCAGTTCCGGCGTCGGGCGTGGGAAGAAATGGTTCCTTGCTCATGTTCCTACCTTACTGGCGGGAGCGCCCCTCGGCAGACTGGAATGCCGTTCGGGAATCTTGTGGGCCCCGGATGACTTATAAATGAATATGAAGACTTTTGTATTGGGCGGCGGCTGCTTTTGGTGCCTCGATGCCGTCTACCAAATGACCAGGGGCGTGGAATCGGTAGTTTCGGGCTACACGGCCGGGGCGCTGCCCAATCCCACCTACGAACAAATTTGCACCGGGATGACCGGTCACGCGGAGGTGGTGTCGGTGACCTTCGACGAGACTGTCATTCCCGCGGACACCATCTTGGACATGTTCTTTGTCCAGCACGATCCCACCACCTTGAACCGCCAGGGGTACGACGTCGGCACCCAGTACCGCTCGGCCATGTACTACCGTGATGCGGAGGAAGAGGCGTTGTTCCGGGCCGCGATTGCACGGAACCAGCCGCTGTGGGCCGACCCGATTGTCACGGAGGTGTCGCCGGCGGAGGTCATCTACCCCGCCGAGCACTACCACCAGGATTTCTATGCCCAACGGCCGGAGGTGGGGTACTGCCAGGTCATTATCAACCCAAAAATCGCCAAAGTAAGAAAACATTACGCGAAGTGGCTCACCGCCTAGAACCGCCAAGGGGGACTCGCTACGCTGACGGGTATGCACACCGTGCGGATCCTGCCCTGCCTTTCGCGGTTTTCCACACCCGTTTCACCCTTCGCAGCAAGCGCAGTTGTCCGCAGCCCACCGTTTCACGAAAACTAAGGATCCTTCATGGCACCTATTTATGACAATGTCACCCAGTTGGTTGGCCGCACCCCGCTGGTGCGCCTGAACCGCCTGACAGCGGGCCTGGCCGCGACCGTGGCCGTGAAGTTGGAGTTCTACAACCCGGCCAACAGCGTCAAGGACAGGATCGGCGTCGCCATTGTGGACGCAGCCGAGGCCTCCGGCGAGCTCAAGCCCGGTGGCACCATTGTGGAGGGCACCTCCGGCAACACCGGCATTGCCCTGGCCATGGTGGGCGCCGCACGCGGCTACAAGGTCATCCTGACCATGCCCGAGACCATGTCCACCGAGCGCCGCGTCATGCTCCGCGCCTACGGTGCCGAGATTGTTCTGACCCCCGGCTCGGAAGGCATGCGCGGAGCAGTCGACAAGGCGAAGGAACTTGTGGCCACCACCGAGAACGCCATCTGGGCCCAGCAGTTCGCCAACCCGGCCAACTCCGACATCCACCGCACCACCACGGGTGTGGAAATCTGGGAAGACACCGACGGCGCCGTCGACATCCTGGTTGCCGGCATCGGCACCGGCGGGACCATCACCGGTGCCGGCCAGCTGCTGAAGCAGCGCAAGCCCGGTGTGCAGGTTGTGGCTGTGGAACCCATCGATTCCGCCATCCTCAACGGCGGGGCACCCGGCCCCCACAAGATTCAGGGCCTGGGCGCAAACTTCATCCCAGAAATCCTCGACCGCGACATCTACGACGAGGTCCTTGACGCCACCCTGGAGGATTCCGTCTCCGTGGCCCGCGCGCTCGGCAACCAGGAAGGCATCCTGGGCGGCATTTCCGCCGGCGCAGCCGTATGGGGCGCCCTGGAACTGGCCAAGCGCCCGGAGAACGCGGGCAAACTGATTGTTGCAGTGGTCCCCGACTTCGGCGAACGCTACATCTCCACCGTGCTCTACGACGACATCAGGGGCTGATCGCCGCTTCCGCTCCGCCGGAATAATTCCCGCATCACTGACGCTGTTGCTGTCAGTGATGCGGGTCTTCTGGTCTGCGCACGACAATCCACGCCAGGACACATCTGTGGCGTCAACTGAAAGAAGTCTGTGGGATTTTTCAGCAGAATACGTGAAGACCTCGAGTCGGCCCGGTCGCATGACCCGGCCGCCCGCGGTTCCGCCGAGAACTTTTTTGTCTACTCCGGACTGCATGCCATCTGGGTGCACCGCCTGACCCATAAAATGTGGGCCAACCCCGGACTGCGCTTCCCCGCCCGGGCACTGTCCCAGCTGGCGCGTTTTGCCACGGGCATCGAAATTCACCCGGGAGCCACGATCGGCCGGCGCTTCTTCATCGACCACGGCATGGGCGTTGTCATTGGCGAGACCAGCGAAATTGGCGACGACGTCATGATCTACCACGGCGTCACGCTCGGCGGCCGCTCACTGGCCAAGGTCAAGCGGCACCCCACCATCGGCAGCCGGGTCACCATCGGGGCCGGCGCGAAGGTCCTTGGACCCATCAGCATCGGCGACGATTCCGCGATCGGCGCCAACGCCGTCGTCGTCAAGGACGCCCCGACCAACTCCATCCTCACCGGGGTCCCGGCCACCTGGCGGCACCGCGACGCCAAGCGCGAGATGGCCCCCGCAGTGGACCCGGCGGAGTACATCGACCCCGCCATGTGGATCTAGCCCGGCCCACCTTCTCCCCCAATATTCTGCACTCCAGTTGTTGGACGGAAATGGCCCTTTATGGGCGTTTTTCGTCCAACAGCTGCCACACAGATTTTATGGAAACGTACGACGACGGCCGGTGGCCTTCCCTTGGATGGTCACCGGCCGTCGTCGTGCTTCATCCCACCCCGGACATTATAAACTGGCCCGCAGTCGTGGTCGTAAAAACGCCTAAAATCGGTGTTTTTACGACCACAACTGCGGGCCAGTTGCAAAGCTGGTCCCGCGCAGGCGTGGGGCCTAGTGCGTGTCCACCGCGTTGATTTCGGACTTGTCGCCGCTCCACTGGGTGTGGAAGGTGCCTTCTTCGTCAACACGGTTGTACGTGTGGGCGCCGAAGAGATCGCGCAGGCCCTGGGTCAGGGCGGCGGGCAGGCGCGGCCGGCGCAGGCCGTCGTAGTACGCCAGCGAGGAGGAGAACACCGGAACCGGGATGCCCAGCTGGACGGCGGTGGAGACCACGCGGCGCCAGGCCGGGAGGACCTCGGCGATTTCAGCGGCGAACGCCGGGGCGAAGAGCAGGTTGGCCGGCTTGTCCTCAGCGGCGTAGGCCTTGGTGATGTCCTTGAGGAGCTCGGCGCGAATGATGCAGCCGCCGCGCCACAGCGAAGCGATCTCGTCCAGCTTCAGGTCCCAGTTGTATTCCTTGGCAGCGCTGGTCAGCATGTCGATGCCCTGCGCGTAGCTGATGAGCTTGGACGCGTAGAGTGCCTGGCGAACGTCTTCAACGAAGTCGGCGCCGAGTTCAACGGCAACCTCGTGGCCAGCCAGAACTTCCTGGCCAATGGCACGCTGGTCCCGCTGGCTGGACAGGCCGCGGGCGAACACGGACTCGGCGATCGCGGAGATGGGTGAGCCCAGGTCCAAACCGGACTGAACCGTCCAGCGGCCCGTGCCCTTCTGGCCTGCAGAGTCAACGATGACATCAACCAGCGGCTTGCCGGTCTTGGCGTCAACGTGGCCCAATACTTCTGCGGTGATTTCGATCAGGAAGGAGGCCAGCTGGCCTTCGTTCCACTTACCGAAGATCTCGGCCTGCTCGGCCGGCTCAATGCCGGCAGCACTGCGGAGCAGGTCGTACGCTTCACCGATGACCTGCATGTCGGCATATTCGATGCCGTTGTGAACCATCTTGACGAAGTGGCCGGCACCGTCGGTGCCGATCCATGCGCAGCAGGGCTGGCCGTCAACCTTGGCGGAAATCTTTTCCAACAGCGGGCCAAGTGCGTCGTAAGACTCCTTGGAACCACCGGGCATGATGGACGGGCCCAGCAGGGCGCCCTCTTCACCACCGGAAACGCCAACACCAACAAAGTGCAGATCCTTCTTCGCCAGGTCAGCTTCGCGGCGGCGGGTGTCCTGGAAGTTGGAGTTGCCGCCATCAATGATGATGTCGCCGGCTTCCATGAGCGGCACGAGCTGATCGATCACGGAGTCGACAGGACCGCCGGCCTTGACCATGATGAGCACGCGGCGCGGCTTTTCCAGGGATTCCACGAGTTCGGCCAGCGTTTCGGTGCGAACAAACTCGCCCTCGCCGCCGTGGGCGTCCAGCAGTGCGTCAGTCTTTTCAACCGAACGGTTGTGCAGGGCTACCGTGTACCCATTGCGGGCCAAGTTGCGTGCAAGGTTGGCGCCCATGACGGCCAGACCCGTGACACCGATCTGTGCGGTGCCGATTTGTGCAGACATGCTACCTCCAGAGAGTTTTGAACAGTTTCCCCAATCATATCCGGGACAGCGCCCGTTCCCCACTTTGTTTCACGATCCGGATGCGCTGCCGCGAGGATTCCAACTTGCTGAAGCGGAGACCCTGGGTGCCCCTCAGTTGGCAACCGGATGCCACAGGCCGGTTTCAGGCCCGGAAGTTCAGCAGCACCTTCCCGGACAGGGCCGAATTTCGCGCCGTATCAAAGGCCTCAAGTCCGTCTTTGAGTGCGTATTCATGAGTAACAACCGCATCCACGCTCAAGGTGCCGTCGGCCAGGGCGTCAATCACCTCGTCAATTTCGTCGTTGAAGCGGAACGATCCCAGCAATTCAAGTTCCCGAGTGATCGCCAATGAAATGGCAATCGGTTGTTCACCGGAGGGAAGCAATCCCACCATGACGACCCGGCCGCCGCGCACGGCGCCGTTGATGGCCGAGGCCAAGCCGAAATGGTTGCCCGAGGATTCAATCACGACGTCGGCCTCGACGGCCGCAATCGTTGCGGCATCGGGTGCCTGCAGCAGCACGTCGGCACCCACGGCAGCGGCGATCTGCAGCGGATTCTCATGCATGTCGACGGCCGTAATGTGGGCGGCCCCGGCACGCTTGAGCACGGCGACCGCCAGGGTTCCGATGGGGCCGCAACCCACCACCAGGACCGTCTTTCCGCGCACGTCACCGGCCCGGGACACCGCATGCCATGCCACGCTGGCCGGTTCAACGAGGGCAGCCCGGCGCAGCGGCAGCGTCTCCGGCAGGGGCCGGAGCATCCGTGTGGGCAGATTTGCGTAGCGCAGGAACGCACCATCTGTGTGCGGATGCCGCGCTGCGCTGCCCAGATACGTGCACCCCGGGGACAGGTTGGGCCGGTCCAGTGGATACTTGGCAGCGCCGGGGGCAGGGGTGGCGGGGTGCACGGCCACGGACGTTCCGACGTCGGGTCCGGTGCCGTCGGCAGCGGCGCGGACCACAGTGCCCACCACCTCATGCCCGAGCACCATGGGGTCCTTCAGGATGGACTCGCCTGCGGCTCCGTGCAGCCAGTAGTGCAGGTCCGAGCCGCAAATGCCGCCGTAGGCAATGTCAATGACGGCCTGGTCGGGGCGAGTCGGGGTCAGGGCCACCTCTTCGATGCGCAGGTCGTCCTTGCCGTGGGCCACAACGGCCGGGGCAGTGGCGGGCAGAGGTGGGTAATCAGTCACAGTTGCCATCTTTCTAAACCACTACCGTCATGCCGCCATCGATGAAGATGGTCTGGCCGTTCACAAAGTTGGAGGCGTCGGAGGCCAGCCACACGGCGGGCCCCGCCAGGTCCGCAACGGTCCCCCACCTGTTGGCCGGGGTCCGGCCCAGGATCCAGGAATTGAACTTCTCATCGTCGACCAGATTCTGGGTCATTTCCGTATGGATGTAGCCGGGGGCAATGCCATTGATCTGCAGCCCGCCGGAGGCCCACTCGGCGGTCATGGCACGGGTCAGGTTCCGCAGCCCGCCCTTCGCTGCGGTGTAGGCGGCGATGGTGGGGCGGGCCAGATCGGTCTGGACCGAACAGATGTTGATGATCTTTCCCCGGCCACGGGCCAGCATGCCCCGGGCGGCCTCGCGGCCCACCAGGAAGGCACTGGTCAGGTCGGTGCTGATGACCCTGTCCCAATCCTTCACGTCCAGGTCAAGGAGCGGGACGCGGTGCTGGATGCCGGCATTGTTGACGAGGATCTCCAACGGCCCGACGTTGGCTTCGATCCAAGCGATGCCTTCGGCGGCCGCCACGTCGTTGGTGACGTCAAAAGCCAGGGAGCGGATCTTGCCGGCCGGAAAATCGCCGGCCATGGCCGCTTCTGCGGCGGCGAGCCGTTCCGGATTCAAGCCGTGGAGGACAACTGTCGCTCCGGCCTCGGCAAGCCCGCGCGCCAGGGCATTGCCAATGCCGCGGCTGGAGCCCGTCACCAGGGCCGTGCGCCCGGTCAAATCAAACAATCCGCTCATGCTTTAGTTCCTTAGCTGCTGAAGAAGTTTTCATGTATTGCACCCCGCGCCAGATGGAGTCCTGAAGACAAGGGGCGGGGTTGGTGGTGCGGGAAGCTATGCCTTGCCTTTGAGGCGGGCGATGCTTTCCCGGACCACGGCCAGGTCCTGGTCGCCCAGCCCCTGTTGTATCAACGTGCCGTAGAGGGCATGCCCGGCAGCGGTCATGGGCACGGCCGACCCCGATGACTGTGCACTTTCAAGCACAAACCCGAGGTCCTTGTGCATGAATTTGGCCGGGCCCGTTGGCGCGTACTCCTTGGCGGCAATGCGCGGGCCAACAATTTTCAGCACCTGGCTGCCGGCCAGTCCGCCGGACAGGACCTCAAAGAGCGCCGTGACATCCATGCCCGAGCGTTCGGCAAGCTCGGCTGCCTCCGCAAGTGCCGCCGTCGTGGTTCCCACCAGGAGCTGGTTGCAGGCCTTCGCCAGCGACCCGGAACCAAGGCCGCCCAGCAGGCGCACAGTGGTTCCCATGCTTTCGAGGGCGGGGCGGACCCGCTCAAAGTCTTCGTCGGCGCCGCCGGCCATGATGGCCAGCGTGCCGTTTTCCGCCCCGACCGTGCCGCCGCTGACGGGAGCGTCGATGACCGCCGCGTTGCCGGCGCTGGCCCGGGACACCTCCGCATCAAACGTCTTCACGGCCTGCGGCGATACGCTGCTCATGACAACGACGACGGTTCCCGGCTCGGGGGGCAGCTCGCGCCACGCGGCCAGCAGCGGTGCCGCAGCGTCGGCGATGAAACTCAGATCAGGCAGCATGAACATGATGATGTGGCTGTCGCGCAGCTCGGCAACAGTGGCGGCGGCGTGGGCACCCTGCCCGGTCAATGCCTCGACGGCGGCCGCCGAACGGTTCCAGACCGCCAGCGGCCAGCCCGCCCGAAGCAGGTTGGCGGCCATGGGGGCGCCCATGTGGCCCAGGCCGACAAAGCCGAGCCGTCCGAATCGGACAGCTTTGCCAGCCGCCGCAGGACCGGGCCCGACGAGTTCTGCAGCCTGTCGGCCCGGCGCCGGGGCGGTGCCCGGTGGGGATGAAGGGTCTCGGGTCATTGCGTACCAGTCCTCACAACTTTGTGGTTTGGGCGTTTGACGAGATTGTTCGTCGCATTTGTTCAGCATTCTATCCACAATTCAGTATGATGAACACTATGACCCTTAATAATCTCACCGTCGCGATTGCCGTCCCGCTCGAATCCGAGCTTGTGGAGGCCATCAGGTCCGCCCATCCCACCGTCACAGTTCTGCATGAACCCGAGCTGCTGCCGCCGGAGCGTTTCCCGGCGGACCATGCCGGCGACCCGGCCTTCCAGCGTACGGCGGAGCAGGAAGCCCGCTACTGGGAATTGTTGAACAGCGCCGACGTGCTCTACGGCTTGCCCAATGAAAATGCGGCGGGCTTGGCCACCATCGCATCGAGCACCAAGCTGCAGTGGATTCAAGCCATGGCGGCAGGGGCCGGCGGCGCCGTCAAGGCAGCCAAGCTGTCCACCGACGATCTGGCCCGCATCACCGTCACCAGTTCCGCCGGCGTCCACGCCCTGCCGTTGGCCGAGTTCGCCATGATGGGCGCTTTGAACGGCATCAAGCGCACCGCCGAGCTTGCCGCCGACCAGGCCGCGAAGCACTGGCCCGAGTTGCGCACGCCCACCCGTTTGGCCAGCGGCTCCAATGTGGTCATCACGGGCCTTGGCGAGATCGGCCTGGAAACTGCACGCCTGGCACGGGCCCTGGGCATGAACGTCAGCGGCACCAAGCGCAGCGTCGAGGACATTGCCGGCATCGACAAAGTCACGGACACGGCGGGTCTGCCCGGTCTGGTGGCAACGGCCGACGTCCTTATCAACACCCTGCCGGGAACTCCCTATACGGAGAAAATGATCAACTCCGAAATCTTCGACGCCATGAAGCCCGGCACCGTGCTGGTCAATGTTGGCCGCGGCACCGTCGTTGACGAGGATGCCCTCCTCGCGGCCCTGGACAATGGCCAGGTCTCCTACGCCTGCCTCGACGTGTTTGCCGTGGAGCCGCTGCCGGCCGCCAGCCCCCTGTGGGAGCACCCGCGCGTCCTGGTTTCCCCCCACACCTCGGCACTGAGCTCCGCCGAGAACCGCCTGATTGCCGAGCGCTTCATCGAAAACCTCAAGCGCTTCCAGGCCGGCGGGACGCTGCTGCACGCCGTGGATCCCGTGCACTTCTACTAAGCCCAACCCACAAGGGGAGCCCCCGATGCAGGGGGCTCCCCTTTTGTGTGCCCGCTGCAAGGTCGACGGCGGATGGCCAGGCTCCAGCGTCAGGTGCGGGTCCGGCGTCAGGTGCGGGTCCGGCGTCGTGCCTGGAAATAGGGGGCAAGCATTAAATGCCACACGGCACCTGCCAAGGCAGGCGCCGTGTGCGCGGTGGTGGGGTGCCGAGCCCGGGTTAAGTTGCGTCCTCGACAAGGTTGAGGTCGCGGCCCACGGTTTCCGGCGCGACAAAGGTGGTGGCGAAGGAGATTGCGGCCAGGACCAGCGAGTAGCCGGCCAGCACCATCCAGGACTGGTTGGTGACGGCCAGCAGCACGCCGCCCACGAACGGGGCGATCCCGCCGGCGAACACTGCCGAGATTTCCCGGCTCATGGCGACGCCGGTGAAGCGGTGCGTGGCCCCGAACAGCTCGGGCAGCATGGCGCACTGCGGGCCAAGCATTGACTGCACGCCAAGTGCGATGCCGACGCTCATGACAATCCAGACGAGCGTGACGTTGCCCAGGGAGATCAGGTAGAAGGCCGGGAAGGCGAACACCAGCTGGAACAGGGCTCCGTAGCGGTAGACCTTGATGCGGCCCACGCGGTCGGACAAGGCGCCGAAAGTGATCACCATGACCGCGGAGAATCCGGCGGCGATGAGCAGGCCGACGGGGCCGATGAACTTGTCGCCTTCAAAAATTCCGCCCTTGGCCGCCATGAAACCGACAAGCAGCGTGGAGTAAATGGTGGAGTTGCCGTTCTCACCCATTCGCAGCCCGATGCCGATCAGCACATTCTTTTTGGAGCTGCGCCACAGCACGCCCAGCGGGTTCTTCGTGACGTTCTTGTGCTTCTCCAGCTCCTGGAACACGGGGGTTTCCTTGAGCTTGAGGCGGATGTAGATGGCGACGGCGATCAGCAGGACGCTGGCCAGGAACGGCAAGCGCCAGAGCCAGCCTTCCAGCACCTCCGGGCGGGCCAGGCCCAGCAGCGCGAAGGTGCCCGCGCCCAACAGGGTGCCGATTTGGATCCCCACGAACGGCAGTGCCGCGAAGAAGCCGCGGCGTTTGCGCGGGGCAACTTCGGAGATGAGGGTGGTGGCCCCGGCCTGCTCGGCGCCGGCGCCCAGTCCCTGGACGATGCGCAGGACCACCAAAAGGATGGCACCCACCATGCCGGCTTGCGAATAGGTCGGCAGCAGCCCGATCGCGAAGGATGCCCCGCCCATGAGCCCGACGGTGAGCAGCAGAACCTGCTTGCGGCCGAAGCGGTCGCCGATGTAGCCGAAGATCAAGCCGCCGAACGGGCGGGCCGCGAACCCAACGCCGTAGGTGCCGAAGGCTGCGAGCAGCGCTCCTGTTGCACCCAGCGGGGCAAAGAAGAGCGGGCCGAAGATCAATGCGGTCGCGAGGCCAAAGATGTAAAAGTCGTAATACTCAAGCGCCGAGCCAACTGAGCTGGCCAGGGTGGCCCGCCGCAGCTGCTCCGGATCTACCTTGTCATCCGCTTGATTCCGGGACGGGGTGGTGGGCTGTAAAGGTTGTGTAGTCACTGGTTCTCCCTTGAATCTCCCCGAACCACCATTGGTTCAGGCAGGCGACAACGACCTATGAGGCCGATCACTATGTTGAACAGCGTACATTACTGTGAACACATCGCCAAGGAAAATGTTTTTTGTTGCTATCCCATGGGATTTCCGAGCATTTTAGTGAGCTCCGTCAGCTCGCTCACCATGGCTGCACGCTGCCCCTCCGAGAAGGTCGCCTTCAGGGCGGTCACGGAAACGGCCAGGCTCGGACCGTGGGACCCCCGCGTTGGCACGGCCACGCCGAGGCTCACGACACCCAGGGTGGATTCCTCATCCTCAAGGGCATAGCCCTGGGCCCGAATTTGGGCAATCTCCGCCTTGAGTTCGCGACCTGTCCGCAGGGACTTGGGCGTCATGACGGGCAGCTCGGCGTCGTCCGGGAAAAGCTGCTCAAGGTCATGGTCGTGCAGTCTGGAAACCAGCACCTTGCCCACTGCGCACAGTGTCACAGGCATCTTGTCGCCAATGTTTGAGGTCAGCCTGACGGCGGGATGCCCCTCATGACGGGCCAGATAGATGACATTGTCGCCGTCGAGCATCGCGATGCGCACAGTTTCACCCTTGAGCACAGGAGCCTGCTCACAGAAGCGGTAGAACTCCCGAACCTCGTCCCGGCGGCTGAGGTAGGCGGCACCCAGTTCCACCAGCTTCACGCCAAGTGCGTAGTCCGAGCCGAGCCTGGTGATCAATTGCGCGTCCTCCAAAGCCTGCAACAGGTTGGATGTTGAGGACTTCGGGATGCCCAATTCGCGGGCCAAATCGCTGAGGGTCAGCCGTCCCGTTGTCGACTCAGCCAACGCGTCGAGCACGGCTGCCGCCCGGGTTACGGCTGGCGCCGGGGTTGCATTGGCCCGAACGTCACTGTTCTTCTGGGACTTGACCTGAATTTCGCTCACGTGGCTTCCTCAACGCTGAAGGCTGCAGCCCGGGAATCCCCCGGGCCCGGCGTTCGACCACAAGACCGCAGTTCATTGCAGTGAACAATATCCATCATACTGTCCATGGCCGGAGGTAGAACGTCCCGTATTGTCTTTTGCCCGAGCGGGCGGTATATTCGTGTGCAGGCCTTCCGCTGTGGCGTCCCCCAATAGCCACAGTGGAAGGTCCCCCAATTTAAACGCCGCCTTCCGGCTCTTCCGTGGGTGGATTCACCCTCGTTGCCTCAGATCCTCGCACAGCTGAGGGCTGTTTTGGCGAAGCGTCGCTCAGATACGGGCCACCGCTTCCTTTCCCAGGTTTACAGAAAACGGGAGCACGGAAAACTCGTGCGGAGGGCGTCCGGGCCGACTACATCCCTGCCTCAGCGACTCCACGCCGCCGATCCCCGCGGCCACCCCGGGCTGCGCTCCGCCCAGCCGGCTGCCGTCCGCTGATGACTAGGCCCCCAAAACTCCCTGCCGCCACAAAATGACCCGGGTCCGGCACCTCCAATCCCTCATGGGCACTGTCTGGAAACAAGCTGGGCGCAATCTGGCAATTGAGCGTGTCAGTTTGCATCTTGCGAAACCAGTTGTTATATTTTTATTACTGGTTCCCCACCACAGCGTCCCCCAATAGCTGTGGCGGGGAACCTTTCACTTTAAGCCGCACCTCGTGGGTTAGTAGCCAGAATGATGCCTCACTTGGGCCCAGCGGCAAAAGTCGGGCACAGTGGGCAACCGTGGGCCGACCCGCCACCGCCAGGCGTCAGCCGGCCATTTGCAGGGGCCCGCGCATTCGCCAGGTCCCGCCCTCAAAGTCGCGTTCCAACTCCATGGTCACCAGCTCGCTGCGCAGGTTTTGGCCCAGCCGTGCCTGCAGACGCCACACCTGGACATCAACGCGCCCCTGCCCCTTGGGCATCCGCTGCGCCTGCTTCCACCACTCGATCCGCTCATACCAGCGCACAGGCTCGGCACCCACGATCCACACCCGGCCGTTGCGGTGCACAGCCGTCGGCACCCCTGCAGGGTCGGTTCTTACCAGTACTTCTTCCACGGCTGTCTTCATGCCCCGTACGTTACGGGCAGGGTCTGACATTCCGGCGGCTGCAAGCCGGGCTCATGTGCAACGTACGACGGCGTGACGTCACCTGACCCGGGAAGGTGCCCGGGAAGCTGTCCCGTCAAGGCGGTTGCCCAGCTGAGTCCAGCCTGAGTCCCGGTTGCGCGCAGCCGCTGCTACTTGAACGCCATCAGGCGCAGGAACTGCAGTTCACTGATGACCTGAATATCCTGACCGGCCGCGGCACGTTCGTGGGCGCGCTTGACCTTCGCACTGGGCGGGCCGCCACGTTCCAACTCAGCACTGACCACCATGGTGACCTTCTTTGTGGTGCTGTTGGCAATCGTGGCGCCCTTTGCTGCCGCAGCATCCTGGGCTTCCGACCGCGGCAGGGCTGCCATGTCTCCGCTGAAAACAATTGTCTGCCCAAAAAGTGGCCCGTGCGGATTGGCCGTCGTGTTTGCTTGCGGCAGGTCCGCCAGTTTCCGCGTATAGCCGGCCGAGTAGTAGCTGGGCATTCTGGCAGCTGCCTTGGTTGCGGGCGGCCACAGCGCGTCCAAGCTGGAAGCACCGTTGCGCCGGGCCAATTCAATGGCGATGAGGGCGCTGGCACGCGCGTCGTCCCCGGCGTCGTGGTGGTTGAATGCGGGCAGTTCCAACGCCCCAACGACGTCAGAGAGCGTGTAATGGGCCAGCGCCAGATGCTGCCGGGCCAAGGCCAGGGTGCAATGAAAATCCAGGGCGGGAGCAGGGAGCCCGCACACCTCGTTGGCCTTGGAAATGACCGACTTCTCAAAGCTGACATTGTGGCCCACCAGGGCGTCACCACCAATAAAGTCCATCATGGGCCCATGGATGCCGGTCCAGTCGGGCATGTTTCGCACCTGGGGTGCCGTGATGCCGTGGATGCCCACGTTAACGGGGTGGAACTCGCGATATCCAGGCAGCGGATTCATCAGCCAGGCTGCCTGCTCAACCACAACCCCCGCCCGCACCTTTGTCAGACCGACGGCGCAGGCCGAGGCCCGGAAGTTGTTGGCCGTCTCGAAGTCGATGGCCGTGAAAGAAATCCCCTGCATGCGTTCTCCCTGTCGCCGCGCACCTTGCTGCGCACTGCTGCCGGCCTGTTTGCCGGAAACAAAAAACCCGCGGCTTCAAGGCTGTTTCCTTGATGCCGCGGGTTCTTCAGTGGTGGGTCCTACCGGGATCGAACCGATGACATCCACGGTGTAAACGTGGCGCTCTACCAGCTGAGCTAAAGACCCATTCATTGCTTCAGGCTTCCAAGCTTTATGCTTGTCGGCCTGACCAACGAGAAACTACTGTACATGATGAATTAGTGATTGCGCCAATCGAGTCCCAGCACATCAGCGAGGTAGCCAAGGCTCTCCCCCACACCTGCCTCCAACCTCACATCGGCAAACGGGTCCCCGCGTGTCTCACCCCGGTTGATGATCACCACGGACTTGCCGTCCTTGTTGGCCTTTTTAACAAAGCGCAGCCCGCTCATGACGGCCAGCGACGATCCGGCCACTATCAGAAACCCGGCAGCATCCACCAGCTCGAAGGAACGGGCAACCCGGTCCTTCGGCACGTTTTCACCAAAAAACACAAAATCCGGTTTCAGCAAGCCGCCGCACAACGGACATTTGGCGACCTTGAACCCGGCAATGAGCTTCTCACTCTCAAGGTCCGCATCCGCGTCGGGAGCTGCCGATACCCCGCCGGCCGTGGTGACCGCCGCCAGGAACCCGGGGTTGAGCTCGGTCAGAATGATCGCAATAAATGCCCGGGAGTATGTGTTGGTGCAGCCCATGCAAACAACCCGGTCAAACCGCCCGTGCAAATCCACCACGTCGGGGGTGTCGGCGTCCCCGTGCAGTCCGTCAACATTTTGTGTGATGATGCCGGTGAGGTGCCCGCTCTCGCGCAGCGCCGCTGCCGCCAGGTGCCCGGCGTTTGGCTCGGCCTGGTGCATGTGCGCCCAACCGACATGGTTCCTTGCCCAATACCGCTGGCGCAGTTGGGGGTCCGCCATGAACTCTTGGTATGTGAGGGGTTGCCGCGGAGGGGAATTGGGTCCGCGATAGTCGGGTATCCCCGAATCGGTGCTCAGCCCCGCCCCGGTCAGCAGTGCTGCGGGATGGCGGCGAAGGAGGGAGGCCACGCCGTCCAGTGCCGCCATGTCGGCGTCGGCCAAACCGGGGCCTGCGGCAATGGCACCGCGCAGCGCACGGGACTGCGGGCCATGCTCCGCATCAGGCTGCGCGTCCGGTGCCGAACCCTGCCGCGCCTGCCCACCCGGCCCGGCGCCGTGCGGCGCGGCGCTGTGCTGGACGAATCCTGTCTCGCCGATGCCCGGGCGCACGCTGTCCATGGCTACAGCCGCTCCAGCGCTTGCCTGTACCGGCCGAGCGGACGGGCCTGCCCGGCGGGGGTGCTGAACATGTCGGCGATGACCCCGTCGGCAGTGAGCAGGAAGGTGCTGCGTCCGGCCATGCCGCGGGTCTCGTCAAACACGCCGTAGGCACGGGCGGTTTCGCCGTGCGGCCAAAAGTCGGACAGCAGGTCAAAGGCGTATTCTTCGCTCTCCGCATAGGCGCGCAGCGTGTATTTGCTGTCCACGGAAATGGCCAGCAACCGCACACCGGCGTCAGCGAAGTCGGCAAAGTTGTCACGCAGTTCGCACAACTCACCGGTGCAAATCCCTGAAAACGCAAAGGGATAAAACACGACGGCGACCGCGGTGCCACGCAGCCCGGCAAGCGAAATTGGCTCACCAAACTGGTTTGGCAGGCAAAAGTCGGGAGCAATGTCCCCCACATGCAAGCCTGGGTGCGCGCCGCCGTCGTGCTTCATTGGCATTCCGGCCCTATTGGCGCTTGCGCGGAACCAGGCGGGTTGCCGCCCAATCCGTGGAAACCCCGGCGGTGGTGGTGACATGCAGCCCGGCCGTGGGTGCCGCTTCCTGAATGTCCGACGGCGGGACGTAACCTTCCCGGCCCGACTTGGGTGTCAGGATCCACACCACTCCGCCCTCATCCAGGGTTGTCAGCGAATCCACCAGGGAATCCACCAAATCGCCGTCGTCTGCACGCCACCAGAAGATGACGGCGTCCACAACGTCATGATCATCCTCGTCGAACATTTCGGACCCGATCAGGTCCTCAATGCTGTCGCGCAGCCCAAAATCAACGTCGTCGTCGTATCCGAGTTCCTGGACAAGATCCTCATCCTTGAACCCCAATTTGCCTGCCACCTTGGCAACAGTGCCGGCGTCGGCCTCACTCACGTTATTTCCTCCTGCGGTCAACGCTTGCGCGCTGGTTGTTGGTCAGTAACCCCAGTCTAAGGGCTGTGCCCATGTTGCCCCTACTTAACAGCGAATAGCAACAAACTTCCCGCACGGAACCCCGCCGCATTGTGATTTATGTTACGGACGCGGCTGTGAGTTCCTTGCGGTGGACGGCCGCCGGGGTCCGTCACGTCGTCACGGGGCGGGCGCAGCTACGCACAACGGGTTACGGCGGTCTAGAGTGTTTGTACACGCCCAAGGCCACAGCATTGGGCGCCCCACACTGCTTTTAAGAGAGGTTGGACGTGGCTGCAGGAGACCAGAACTCCCATATCCTCAGCGGGTTGACTAACCAGCTGCCTGATCGCGATCCGGAAGAGACAGCCGAATGGCTTGAGTCCTTGGATTCGTTGATTCAGGAACGTGGCACAGAACGTGCCCAATTCATTATGCGTAGCCTGCTGCAGCGGGCCGGCGCTCAAAGTGTTGGCGTGCCCATGGTCACGACCACCGACTATGTGAACACCATTCCCGCCGACCAGGAACCTGTGTTCCCCGGCAACGAGGAAATCGAGCGCAAATACCGCGCCTGGCTGCGGTGGAATGCCGCCGTCCTGGTGCACCGGGCCCAGCGCCCCGACATTGGCGTTGGCGGACACATCTCCACCTATGCCGGTGCTGCGACCCTGTATGAGGTTGGCTTCAACCACTTCTTCCGCGGCAAGAACCACGCCGGCGGCGGGGACCAGGTCTTCTTCCAGGGCCACGCCTCCCCCGGCATGTACGCCCGCGCATTCCTGGAAGGACGCCTCTCCGAGGAAGACCTTGACGGTTTCCGCCAGGAGAAGTCCCACGAGGGCCACGCCCTTTCCTCGTACCCGCACCCGCGGCTCATGCCGGAGTTCTGGGAATTCCCCACCGTCTCCATGGGCATTGGCCCGATGAACGCGATCTACCAGGCACAGTCCAACAGGTACCTGAACAACCGCGGCATCAAGGACACCACCGACCAGCACGTCTGGGCTTTCCTTGGCGACGGCGAAATGGACGAGCCCGAGTCGCGCGGCCTGCTTCAGCTGGCAGCGAACGACAAGCTCGACAACCTGACCTTCGTCATCAACTGCAACCTCCAGCGCCTCGACGGCCCGGTGCGCGGCAACGGCAAGATCGTCCAGGAACTCGAAGCGTTCTTCCGCGGCGCCGGCTGGAACGTCATCAAGGTCCTCTGGGGCCGTGAGTGGGATGACCTGCTTGCCAAGGATGAAGACGGCTCACTTGTTGACGTCATGAACACCACGGTCGACGGCGATTACCAGACGTACAAGGCCGAGTCCGGCGGATTCGTGCGCGAGCACTTCTTCGGCCAGACCCCGCAGACGAAGGAACTCGCCGCGCACCTCAGCGACGACGAGGTCTGGAACCTCAAGCGTGGCGGCCACGACTACCACAAGGTCTATGCGGCCTACAAGGCAGCCACCGAGTTCAAGGGCAAGCCCACAGTCATCCTGGCCCACACCGTGAAGGGTTACGGCCTGGGCACCCACTTCGAGGCGCGCAACTCCACGCACCAGATGAAGAAACTCACCCTGCAGGACCTGAAGGACTTCCGCACCCACCTGCGCCTGCCCATCAGCGACGAGGTTCTCGAAGCCGACCCGTACCGTCCCCCGTACTACCACCCCGGCATGGAAACCCCGGAAATCCAGTACATGATGGAACGCCGCCAGGCACTGGGCGGATTCATCCCGGAGCGCCGCAGCAAGCACACCGAACTTGAGCTCCCCGGAGACAAGACCTACGAGGTCGCCAACCGTGGTTCCGGCAAGCAGCACGCGGCCACCACCATGGCGTTCGTGCGCCTGCTCAAGGACCTGATGCGCGACAAGGGCATCGGCCAGCGCATCGTCCCGATCATCCCGGATGAGGCACGCACCTTCGGCATCGACGCGTTCTTCCCGACCGCGAAGATCTACAACCCCAACGGTCAGAACTACCTCTCCGTGGACCGCGACCTGGTGTTGGCCTACAAGGAATCGATCTCCGGCCAGATCGTGCACGCCGGCATCAACGAGGCCGGTTCCGTGGCAGCGTTCACCGCCGCCGGCACCGCCTACGCCACCCATGGCGAACCGTTGATCCCGATCTACGTGTTCTACTCCATGTTCGGCTTCCAGCGCACCGGCGATTCCTTCTGGGCCGCCGGGGACCAAATGACCCGCGGCTTCATCATTGGCGCGACCGCCGGACGCACGACCCTGACAGGTGAGGGGCTCCAGCACGCTGACGGCCACTCCCCCATCCTGGCCGCGACGAACCCGGCAGTCGTCACCTACGACCCCGCCTACGGTTATGAGATCGGCGTTATCATGCATGCCGGCCTGGAGCGCATGTACGGCAAGGATTCCGTCGATCCCAACGTCATGTTCTACATCACCGTGTACAACGAGCCCATCATCCAGCCCAAGGCGCCGGAGAACATGGACGTTGAAGGCATCACGAAGGGCATCTACCTGCTCAAGGCTGCTGAGACCGAAGGGCCCCGCACCCAGCTGCTGGCCTCCGGCGTCTCCGTACCGTGGGCGCTGGAAGCGCAGCAGATCCTGGCCGAGGAATGGGGTGTTGCCGCCGATGTATGGTCGGTGACGTCCTGGACCGAACTGCGCCGCGACGGCCTTGCGGCTGAGGAAGATTCCTTCCTGCACCCGGAGAACAAACCGCGCGTCCCGTACATCACCGCCAAAATGGCTGATGCGCACGGACCCGTGGTCGCTGTCACCGATTACATGAAGGCAGTGCCGGACCAGGTCCGCCAGTTCCTGCCCAATGACTTCGCAACCCTGGGCGCGGACGGCTTCGGCTTCTCCGACACCCGCGCAGCGGCCCGGCGCTTCTTCAAGATCGACTCCCACTCAGTGGTTGTGCGGACCTTGCAGATGCTGGCCCAACGCGGCGAGGTCGACGCCGGGGCACCCGCCCAGGCGATCGCCAAGTACGACCTGCTCAACGTCAACGCGGGCACCACCGGCAACGCCGGCGGAGACAGCTGACACTGACGGCCGGCTGATGGCAGCCTGCTGACGGGTGGTTGCTGTTGCTGTGGAAGTTCCACAGCAACAGCAACCACCCGTTCTGCGTTAAGCCGCATGCCCACGGCAATCACGCACCCAGCGCCGTCCGCCAAACTTGTGGGGTTCACACAAATAACGCCTGCGGGCAATAAAGACATATCCTCGAGACATGGCAGCAAAGAACACGCCGGCGGCACCGCCACCGGAAAAAGACTCCGCCGGCAAGCAGGCACAGCACAGGAGCAGCGGAGTCAAGAGCACTTCCGAGACCTTGCAGCGGCTGCGGGCAAGCGTTGGCACGCTCTCCACCATGATGCACAAGGAGCTGGAAAGGACACTTCCCTGGTACAGCCGGCTCAGCGCCGACGAACGCTCGGCACTGGGCATGGTGGCCCAAAATGGCATCACCGCCTTTGTGTCCTGGTATGAACACCCGTCATCGCCCAGCTGGGTTCTTTCGGACGTGTTTGGCACAGCCCCAACCGAATTGACCCGCTCCATCAGCCTGCAGCGTGCTCTGCAGCTGATCCGCACGGTGGTCCAGGTTGTCGAGGACAGGGTCCCGGAACTGGCAGCACCGGAAGACCAGGTTGACCTGCGGGAAGCTGTCTTGCGTTACTCGCGGGAAGTGGCCTTCGCCGCGGCCGACGTTTATGCCCGCGCGGCGGAAAACCGCGGCGCCTGGGACACCCGGCTGGAGGCCCTTGCTGTGGACGGCATCCTGCGCGGGGAAAACGCCGACGCCCTGCAATCACGCATCTCCGCCCTGGGCTGGACCACGCACGGGCGCTTCACCATCATGGTGGGGCCGGCCCCCTCCGAAGCCAATGCCTTGTTCCTGGCGACCTTGCGCCGGGCTGCCGGACGCTTTGCCGAAGACGTCATGGTCGGCATTCAAGGCGACAAGCTGATCCTCGTGCTCGGCAATGTCACCACGCCGGAGTCTGCCTATGTCCGGCTCAGCGAACTCTTCGCTCCGGGGCCGGTTGTCTACGGACCGCTCGCGGCAACGCTGGCGGACGCCACAGCCTCGGCCCAGGCGGCCTTTGCCGGTATTGCAGTGGTCAAGGGCTGGTCCTCGGCCCCCCGCCCCGTGTCCGCCGACGACTTGTTGCCGGAGCGCGTAATCGGCGGCGACGAGTCGGCCCGGCGGGCCCTGCTGCTCGGCATCCACCGCCCCCTGGTTGCCGCCTCGAACGGCTTGATCGAAACCCTCAGCAGCTACCTCCAGGGCGGCCATTCCCTGGAGGCCGCGGCCCGGGAGCTTTTTGTGCACTCCAACACCGTCCGCTACCGCCTGCGCCGCGTCTGCGATGTCACCGGCTGGGACCCGCTGATCCCCCGCGAGGCGTTTGTCCTGCAAACGGCCCTCATCGTGGGCAGGCTGGCCACGCCCGCCCCGGCCAAGCTCCCGGCAGGCAAACAGCCCGTCAAGCAGGCGGGCAAACAAGTCCCGGCCGCGGTCCCGCTACACGCTGCGCCGGATGGCCGGGCAGCGACCTCCCGCAGCAGGGGCAAAAGCTGAGGGAGTTAGTCCTTTTTCGCCCAAAAAAAGTCACCGATGGCGCCCTGCGGACAACGATATTGTAGACTTCCTACAAATTGTGCAGAAGAGCTTGGTGCATGAAAACACCGTGAAAATGCCGTTAAGTTTGGAAAGCTGGTTAATGTGCTTGCAATAGTCTGCCCTGGACAGGGCTCCCAATCCCCCGGCTTCCTTTCCCCATGGCTTGAACGCGCGGGCGTGCAGGAACAACTGGCCGCCCTGAGCGACGCTGCAGGGATTGACCTGCTGGCCCACGGCACCACCTCGGATGCCGAGACCATCAAGGACACCGCCGTGGCGCAGCCCTTGATCGTGGCGGCCGGACTCATCACGGCCCGTGCGCTTTTGGGCGACGACGCCCCCGCCGCCGTTGCCTCCCGCCCGGTGGTTGTGGCCGGGCACTCCGTGGGTGAAATTACCGCCGCCGCCCTGACCGGGACCCTTTCCAGCGCCGACGCCATGGCATTTGTGCGCGAGCGTGCCAACCGCATGGCCGACGCCGCCGCGGCAACCCCCACGGGGATGGCCGCCGTTGTTGGCGGTGACGCCGAGGAGGTCCTCGCGGCCATTGCGGCGACCGGGTTGACACCGGCGAACATGAATTCCAAGGGCCAGACGGTGGCCGCCGGCACGCTCGAGCAGATCGCGGCCCTGGTGGCTGCCCCGCCGGCCAAGGCCCGGGTCATCCCGCTGCAGGTTGCCGGCGCCTTCCACACCCACCACATGGCACCGGCGGTTTCAGCCCTTGAGGCGCTTGCCCCGTCGCTGACCACCCACGCACCCACGGTTCCGCTGCTGTCAAACTACGACGGCGCCGTCGTGCCTTCCGGGGACGCGGCACTGCAGTCCCTGATCGCCCAGGTGTCGCGGCCGGTCCGCTGGGACCTGTGCATGGAAACCATGGCCGCCATGGGAGTGACAGGGCTGATTGAGCTGTCTCCGGCCGGGACGCTGACCGGCCTGGCCAAGCGCGGCATCCCCGGCATTGTGACCGTTGCCGTGAAAACGCCCGATGATCTTCAAGCTGCCCAGGACTTGCTGGCAGCACACTCCGCGCCCCAAGAAGGAACACTGTGAGCACCCCGACACTGAAACAACACACACTCCGCGCCGGATCCACCATCCTGGGCATCGGCGCGTACCGGCCGAGCGAAATCGTCACGAACGAAGATGTGTGCCAGTGGATCGACTCCTCCGACGAGTGGATCCAGCAGCGCACCGGCATCATCACCCGCCACCGCGCCCCCAGGGACGTCTCGGTGGTGGACATGGCCGTGGGCGCAGGCGCCGAAGCCATCAAGCACGCCGGAATTGAGGCGTCCCAGATCGGCGCCGTGCTCGTCTCGACAGTCACGCACCCCTACGCGACGCCGTCGGCCGCCGCCTTGATCGCCGAACGGCTGGGCGCCGCACCGGCACCCGCCTTCGACATCTCAGCCGCCTGTGCCGGCTACTGCTACGGCGTGGCCCAGGGCGACGCCCTGGTGCGCTCCGGCACCGCCGAGTACGTGCTGGTCGTCGGCGTTGAAAAGCTCTCGGACGTCATCGACAACCACGAGCGCACCATCTCGTTCCTGCTCGGCGACGGCGCCGGCGCTGTTGTCATCGGCCCCTCCGACGAGCCGGGCATCAGCCCCACCGTGTGGGGTTCCGACGGCAGCAAGTGGGACACCATCGGCATGACCCACTCCCAGTTGGACATCCGCGACTTCAGCGAGCAGGCCATGAAGGGCGACGGCGTCGCCCTCGCCGCCGCCGACGAGGCACACTCCACGCTGTGGCCCACGCTGCGCCAGGACGGCCAGACCGTGTTCCGCTGGGCCGTGTGGGAAATGGCGAAGATGGCGAAGAAGGCCCTTGCGGACGCAGGCATCACCGCCGCTGACCTCGGCGCGTTTGTGCCGCACCAGGCCAACATGCGCATCATCGACGAGCTGGCCAAGCAGCTGAAGTTGCCCGAGCAGGTCATCATCGCCCGCGACATTGCCGACGCCGGCAACACCTCGGCCGCCTCGATTCCGCTGGCAACACACCGCCTGCTCGCGGAGAACCCCGAGCTCTCCGGTAAACTTTCGCTTCAGATCGGCTTTGGTGCCGGACTGGTGTTTGGCGCCCAAGTTGTGCGCCTGCCCTAACAAACGTATCGGGCCACATCCGTGGTTTGATCATCATGCCTGAAAAGATCAAGTCCTTGATCACAGCACAAGAAGAAAAGGAGCCGTCAATGGCTAGCAACGAAGAGATCCTGGCCGGATTGGCCGAAATCGTCAACGAAGAGACCGGCCTTGCCCCGGAAGCGGTCGAGCTGGACAAGTCCTTCACGGATGACCTGGACATCGACTCCATCTCAATGATGACCATTGTTGTCAACGCTGAAGAGAAGTTCGATGTGAAGATCCCGGACGAGGAAGTCAAGAACCTCAAGACCGTTGGCGACGCTGTCAGCTTCATTGAGGCCGCACAGGGCAAGTAAGCCCTGAGTTTTGCCCCTGTCCGCGCAAGCGGCACGGGGCCTGGTGGTTGGCCGGAAAGCAGGACGCCGGCCAACCACATCAACATCCCCGAGTCCTGCCCCATAAATTTTGTAGAGAGTTGAACCATGGCCCGCAAAGTAGTCATCACCGGACTGGGCGCCACCACGCCCATTGGCGGCGACGTCCCGACCATGTGGAAGAACGCCCTCAAAGGCGTCTCCGGCGCCCACACGCTCACTGACGATTGGGTGGAGAAGTACGATCTGCCCGTACATTTCGCAGCCAAAGTTACAACTCCTGCCACAGACGTCCTCAGTCGCGTTGAAGCCAAGCGCATGGACCCCTCCACCCAGTTCGCCGTCGTCGCCGCCCGCGAAGCCTGGAAGGATTCCGGCCTGGAAGAAATCGACCACGACCGCCTCGCCGTTGCCTTCGCCACCGGCATCGGTGGCGTGTGGACCCTCCTTGACGCGTGGGACACCCTGCGCGAAAAGGGCCCCCGCCGCGTCCTGCCCATGACGGTTCCCATGCTCATGCCCAACGGTCCCGCCGCAGCAGTCAGCCTCGACCTCGGCGCCCGCGCCGGCGCCCACACCCCCGTGTCGGCTTGCGCCTCGGGGACCGAAGCGCTCCACATCGGACTGGAACTGATCCGTTCAGGCAAGGCCGACGTCGTCGTGGCCGGTGGCGCTGAAGCAGCAATCCACCCGCTGCCCATGGCTTCATTCTCCGCCATGCAGGCGCTCTCCAAGCGCAACGACTCCCCCGAAACGGCGTCACGGCCCTACGACGTGAACCGCGACGGCTTTGTCATGGGTGAAGGCGCAGGTGCCCTGGTGCTTGAGGCCGAAGAGCACGCGATTGCCCGCGGTGCCCGCATCTACGGCGAGCTTGCCGGCACCTCGGTTACCGCCGACGCCTACCACATCACGGCCCCGGATCCCCAGGGCCTGGGCGCCACCCGTGCCCTCAAGGCTGCCTTGTTTGACGCCCGCGCCCTGCCCGAAGACGTGGTGCACGTCAACGCCCACGCAACCTCCACCCCGGTGGGCGACCGCCCCGAGTACACCGCACTGAAGGCCGCCCTGGGTGAGCACGTGGACAATGTCTGCGTCTCCGCCACGAAGTCCCAGACGGGCCACCTTCTGGGCGCCTCGGGTGCCGTTGAATCGGTGATGACTGTGCTGGCTGTGTACCACCGGCTGGCCCCCGTCACCATCAACCTGGAAAACCAGGACCCGGAAATCCCGCTCGACGTTGTCACGGGCACCCCGCGTGAACTGCCCGACGGCGAGATCATGGCCCTGAACAACTCCTTCGGCTTTGGCGGGCACAACGCCGTTGTGGCCATCCGCAGCACCGGCCCCAAGGTTGAGATGGCCTGACAGCCAAGGCACGCCCCGCGCCCCCGCACCAACAAGTAACCCGCAGTTGTGGTCGTAATCCGGCAGTATTTCGCCGGTTTTACAACCACAACTGCGGGTTACTTGTTTAAGGGGAGGCGGGTCAGCCTACGTGGTGGAGCCAGCGCACGGGCGCCCCGGCTGCAGCATGGCGGAATGGTTCCAGTTCCTCGTCCCACGCCTCACCCAGTGCCAGTGACAGCTCCTGGTAGACCAGGGACGGGTCGCCCTTGCCCGCTTCGTAGGCGTACCGGATGCGGTCCTCGGACACCATGATGTTTCCGTGGACGTCGGCAACCGCATGGAAAATGCCCAGTTCGGGGGTGTGGGACCAGCGCGATCCGTCGACGCCGGCACTGGGATCTTCCGTGACTTCGTAGCGCAAATTTGCCCAGCCGCGCAGGGCCGAGGCAAGGCGGGCGCCGGTTCCGGCAGGCCCGCGCCAGGAAAGTTCGGTGCGCAGCACATTGGGCGCCGCGGGCTGTGCAGTCCACTGCAAGTCCGTGCGCTGGTCCATCACCCCGGCAATGGATGATTCAATATGCGGGCACATGACAGCCGGGGCTGAGTGCACAAACAAAACACCGCGCGTGTTTTCGACCTTCATTCCATCCTCCATTGCAGTAGGTGCGTCTTCCCCAACGACCTTCTTAGGATGAAACTGGTGGTGCGCGGATCCGATGTGAACTGACCCTGAATGTCCGGCTGTGACGCCGGGCCTTTCGTTATTGAGCGTTTGCTCCCTCTTATTGTGCCGTAGCTGAGCTGATTACGCCACCGTAGGGACTTTCCATGACGGCGAAGGGGCAAATTCTTCCCCTCAGGCCCTCGGGTGGGCTGTCCGATAGCTGTCCCTGAGCCGCTCCACCGAGACATGGGTATACAGCTGTGTGGTGGCCAGGGAGCTGTGGCCGAGAATTTCCTGCACGGCACGCAGGTCCGCCCCGCCGTCTAAGAGGTGTGTGGCTGCGGAATGGCGAAGGGTGTGCGGTCCGGTTGCGGAGGTGTCCCCCAGTGAAGCCAGGTGTTTGTCCACCACTGAGCGCACCGTGCGCTGGTCGATGCGTCCGCCCCGCTGTCCCAGGAACAGGGCGGTGCCGCTTTTTGGCTTGTGCAGTTTGTTTCGCCCCACGTCCAGCCACCTGCCCAGGGCAGTGTCGGCGGGCAGCCCGAAGGGCACTGTGCGTTCCTTGTTGCCCTTGCCCACCACGCTGACCGTGCGTCGTTCCCGGTTCACATCCACGAGATCCAAGGCGGCCATTTCGCCCACGCGGATTCCGCTCGCGTAAAGAAGCTCAACCATGGCCAGGTCCCGCAGGGGAACCGGGTCGCCGGTTTCAGCCGTGGCGGCCAGTTCTTCAAACAGCCGCCGGACCTGCTGTTGCTGCAAGACGGCCGGCAAGTTCTTCTCACGCTGCGGCGCTTTCAAACGCAATGCCGGATCCACCGCAATGATCTCCTCCCGCAGGGCCCAGGAGGTAAAGCTGCGCACCGTGGCTGCGCGGCGTGCAAGTGTCGAGCGCGCCAGTCCCGCAGCGTTCTGCTCACCCATCCAGCGTCGCAGCGAGCCCAGGTCCACCTCAGCCAGGGAGGTGTTGCCTTCGGTGACGGCGTGAATCAACAAGGCGTCAATGTCTCCGCGATAGGCCCGGATGGTGTGTTCCGAACGGCCCCGCTCCGCACGCAGATAGCGCTCGAATGCATCGGCTGCCCGGGCCAATGCGGGCGGCAGGGCTGAACGTTCTTCTGGATCCACACAACCACTGTGCGCTGTCGGACCGGCCGTGGCAAGCTGCCCCGCCGCAACGCCGTGTTTTCAGCTAGCCCAGTCCGGCGCCTTTAACGTATGACCCGAGCGAATCATCGGTGAGGGCCTGGGCAATGGCTGCGATCGCGTCGTCGTCCCGCAGTACGATTGACTGGCCATCCGTGCTGGTGCCTGTGCCCAGGGACGGCAGAGTGAAAGAGATGACATCTCCGCCACGGACACTTTTCAGGCTCACCGCGAGGTTTCCAACCACCGCCGCATCAAGACCCGAATCAACACTGATGTACGGAGACACCTTGTCAACGAGCGCGGTCACCGTGACCGGATTGGCCAGGGTGGCCGGGGCCAGGACGGTGTTCAGGACCGCCTTGAGGAAGATTTGCTGGTCCTTGACGCGTTGGAAGTCGCCGTCGCTGAAGGCATACCGTTCACGGACAAACGCCAACGCCTGGTCACCGTTGAGCTTCTGCGGACCTGCCGCAAAAGTGTAGTCGCCGTGAGTGGAGGTGAAGGGCAGCGGGACGTCGACCTCCACACCGCCCAGGGCATCGGTGATGGCCTTGAACCCTTCAAAATCAACAATGGCGACATGGTCAATTCGGTTCTTGAACATGCCTTCGAGCGTTTGCACCACCAGCGGGACACCGCCAAAGGCCATGGCGGCGTTGATCTTTGCCTGCCCGTGCCCGGGAATGTCCGCCCAGGTGTCCCGCATGACCGACATCAGGAAAATGTTCTTTCGGTCGGCCGGGATGTGCATCCACATCATGGTGTCCGAGCGTTGGTTGGAGGGATCGCCGCCTTCTGCCAGGTCGAGAGAATCCCCGCGGCTGTCGCTGCCGAGAATCAACACATTCATGGCATCCGCAGCCGGGCCTTCGCTGGGTTTCACCGGGCGCAGGGTTTCGTTCGGGAAGGCCATCGGGATCTTTTGGGTTTTTGTGTCAAAGCTGCGCGCAAGGTTGCCAACAAAGACAACGCTGGCCAAGGCAGCCACCAGGAACAACCCCAGAACGACCAGCAGGACGTTTCGCCGCTTGTTGCGTCTGCGGCGGGCGGGCTGTGCTTGCTCCGCATCGTTGCTCATAGTCGCCATCCTGCCACCGCCGGCCCATTTTGTCTCTCAATCCAGGAGCTGTGCTCTGGCGGCAATGAAGTGCCCCGGCTGGTCCGGTTCGGTACGTTGGTCCTGTCGTCCAACGCCCGGGATCCTCAGTAGACTCCTTCCATGAAAGAGCCTTTGATGCATTACGTTTCGTGCGGCATGCTCGTGCGTGCGGGGCACGTTTTTCTCGTGCACCGCTCGGCGTCGAAGCTGCGCCATCCCAATGTCTGGGACTTCCCCGGAGGCCACCTCGAGCTGGGAGAGAATGGCAGGCAAGCTCTTGTGCGTGAGATTCGAGAAGAGTTGGGCGTGGAGATCACTGCGCCTGCCGGGAAAGCGCTGCTGACACGTCAAGACGCTGAAATGTGCCAGGAAATCTGGCTGATTGAGGATTGGGACGGTGACATCGTTAACGCCGCCCCTGATGAACATGACGCCATGGGCTGGTTCAGTCTGGACGACGCAATTGCCTTGAACCTCGCCAGCGGTGACTACCCAGCACTCTTCAAGCAGGTCTTGAGCTAAGTCCTGTTCGGCCGGTGTTCCCGACGCGGGCAGGAATCATGGGCACAGATTTAACTACACCGCAGCCGGTCGGTACCTTTAAGGCTGTTGACGAATCCCGCCCCCTCAAGAATGATTAGGTATATGCCTAACTATCACATCGAGCTCGACGCCGTGCTCCGGGCCCTCGCGGATCCGACGCGACGGGCCGTCGTGGAACGGTTGGCGAAGTCGCCCGCCGTCGTCTCCGAACTCGCGGCACCGTTCTCGATGGCGTTGCCCTCGCTCATGCAACACCTGCGCCTCCTTGAGAACGCGGGACTGGTCACGTCCCGGAAGCACGGACGTGTCCGAACCGTGAGCCTGCGACCCGGCGCCCTCGACGTCCTGCACCTGTGGCTCGGCGAACAACGAACCCCGGCAGAACACCAAGCCGACCGGCTCGGCATCCACCTCATCCGCACCACCCCAAAGGAGACCTGATATGACCCGCGTACGCATGGACCTGTTCGTCTCGCTGGACGGCTACACCTCAACAACCGCCCGATCACCTGAAAACCCGATGGGCGAGGACTGGGGCCGCCTCACCGCAGCCTACTCGGCGACCCGCACGTTCCACGAGCATGTCTTCGGCGACATCAGCGGCACCGGCACGACAGGCATCGACGACTCCCACGCTGCCGCGTTCTTCAAGGGAGTCGGTGCCGAGATCATGGGCGCTGCCATGTTCGGCCTGCACTCGTTCCCCGACGACCCGGACTGGAAAGGTTGGTGGGCTGACCAGCCGCCGTTCGGCACCCCGGTGTACATCCTCACCCACAGCGCACCACGTCCGTCGATCCCGATGCAGGGCGGAACGACATTCCACTTCCGCAACACCCGAATCGAGGACGTGCTCGCAGAAGCGACAGAAGCCGCAGCCGGCATGGACGTGCGCATCGGCGGCGGAGTCGGCACCGCGAGGGAATTCCTGCGCGCCGGCCTGGTCGACGAGTTGCACCTCCTGGTCGCACCGATCGTCCTCGGCCGGGGAACCCGGCTGTGGGACGACTTGGCCGGTCTCGACCTCACCCACAAGGTGACGACGGAAGTCGCAGAGAGCGGCACAATCCACGTCACCTTCACGCGATAGGACATCACATGGCAATCGAACGCCGACTCGCCCACGCCGGCTTCACCCTGACCCGCGACTACCCCGTTCCCCTTGAGCTCCTCTGGAGCGCATTTGCCGAAGAGGACCAGAAGCTGAGCTGGTGGGGCGCCGGTGACGCCGCTGAGCCCGGTGAGTGGGCATTCGACTTCCGCATCGGCGGACGCGACGTCGACGAGGGCACGTTTCACAATGGTCCGGTTTCGAGGTACGAGGCCACATATACAGACATCGTCGAGCACGTCCGGATCGTCACCACGTACGACATGTGGCTCGACGGGGTCCACATGTCGACGTCCGTGGCATCGTTGGAATTCGAGCCGATCTACGACGGCACCCGGTTCACACACGTCGAGCACGGCGTCTTCTTCGACCAGTTCCAGGCCGACGGGCCGGGCCGCGAGGAAGGCACCCGGGGCCTGCTCGAAGCATTGGGCAACTACCTCAAGTAGCGTACGTTGCGCACCCGGCGATGCCGAGAAACCGACAACGCTGAGGCTGTCAGGCCGTCGGCCGCGACGCTATTGGGCGCAGCGCTTCCAGCCGCCGGCCAGCCTCTCCGCCAGCCCCAATGCTTCAAGCCTGCCCAGCCCGGACAGGACCGTTGTGGCACTGAGTCCCGCAACGAGGCACAACTTTTCAATGGTTGAGGCCATGCGCAGCGGCAGGGCATCCAGGAGCAGCAGGTCCTGTGTGCCCAAACCGTCATACAGGGCCGCCTGCACCTGTGGTTCGGCAACAAGGTGCTCGCCCATGGCACCGGCAAGTTCGGCGATGTCGGCGGCATCGGTGACGCAAACCGCGGAGCCTTCCTTGAGCAGCCGGTGGCACCCGGCCGAATTGGCGGAGTACACGGAGCCCGGCACGGCCCCCACCACCCGGCTGAGTGCTTCTGCATGATGGGCAGTGTTGAGCGCACCTGAACGCCATCTGGCTTCCACCACCACCGTGACCGAACACAGTGCGGCGATCAAACGGTTCCGCTGCAGGAATCTGTACCTGGTCGGGTTGGTCCCGGGTGGCACCTCGGCCACCACCAGCCCGCGTTCAGCGATGGTCCGCAGCAGATCCTCATTTCCGGAAGGGTAAAACCTGTCCACTCCCCCGGCCATGACGGCGATGGTCGGCGGCCGGCCGATTTCCGGGACCGCGGGCAGGGACGCCGCGGTCGCTGGCAACCCGGGAAAAGAACTGCCGGCGTTGAAGGCGCTGAGCGCACCTCGGTGGGCCTCCGCGTCAATGCCGTAGGCGCCCCCGCTGACAACAGTGAATTCTCGCTGCACCAGCGAACTGGCGATCTCCGCGGTGACGTTGGCTCCGTAGCTGGTGTTGTCCCGGGACCCAACCACGGCGATGCAATGCGGCTGTGCGGGGATGTCCCGCAGGCTTCCCCTGCACCAGAGGGCTATCGGGGCGCCCAGTTCCAGGTCATCAAACGCCTGGGGCCAGTGTTCGTCCTCAGGGACCAGCAGCCTTCCTCCCATTCTTTCCACTGTGGCCAGGTCGCGTTCGGGGGCCACATCCACCAGCCGCGGCCGCCATCGTTCCAACGCCTCCGCCAGGCCTGTCCACCGTTCGGTGCCTGCGGTATTCAACACCTCGGTGACCTCGCGTTCGACGCGGGCGTTGGAGGAATCCCCGCTGCCAATCAAGGCAAGTGCCTCTTCCGGTCCCAAAACCTGAATCAAGGCCAGCCCCGGCAAGTCCGACGGCTCCATCAGCCGGGTGAGGGCGGCCCGGGCAACACGCAGCCCCATGTCTGCCGCCTGGTTTCCTGCGTTGCTCATAGTCCTTCTCCTCGTTGCCGCAATGTCAGCGCCAGCCCAACGTCGTCGCTGCCCGGTCGCTCCCGTCCCTGCAGGTCCGCCACGGTCCAGGCCAGCCGCAGCACACGGTCGTAGCCGCGGGCGCTGAGCACTCCAGTGCCCATGGCCCTGTCCAACAGTGCTGTGTCGTGCCCGCCCAGCCGCAGGGGACCGCGCAAGATACGCCCTGTCAGGTCCGCGTTGTGGGCAAGCCCCCATTGCTGGAGCCGTTCACCGGCCATGTTGCGCGCCAGCTGCACCCGGGCGGCCACCGTGGCACTGGATTCACGTTCCCCTGCGTCGGCGAGCTGCGACAGCTGCACCTTGTTGACCTGCAACTGGATGTCGACCCGGTCAAGCAGCGGACCAGAGAGCCGGCCAAAGTAGCGCCGGCGCGCCATGGGCGTGCACTCACAGTTGATGCCCTTGCCCGTGGCTTTTCCGCAGGGGCAGGGGTTGGCGGCCATGACCAGTTGGAAACGGGCAGGATACGCCGCCGTTCCGGCAGAGCGGTGCAGGACAAGCTCCCCGCTTTCCAGCGGCTGGCGCAGGGCGTCCAGGACCCGCTTGTCGAATTCGGGTGCCTCGTCAAGGAACAGCACTCCCCTGTGTGCCCTGGAGGCGGCGCCCGGACGCGGTATGCTGCTGCCGCCACCGATGATGGCCGCCGTGCTGGCTGAATGGTGCGGCCGTTCATACGGCGGCCGGCGCATCAACTCCACGAGGCCGGCGCCCCTGTGCTCGAGGGAGTGAATGGCGGTAACCTCCATGGCCTCGGCGTCGCTGAGGTCCGGCAGGAGCCCCGGCAGCCGTTCGGCCAGCATGGTTTTGCCTGAGCCGGGCGGGCCGACCATCATCAGGTGGTGCCCTCCTGCGGCGGCGATCTCCAGTGCGAGCCGTGCCACGGCTTGGCCGGCCACCTCGGACAGGTCAACACCTTGCTGGGCCACGGCCGTTTCCTGGGCTGCCCCGGCAGAATCCGCGCCGGGACTCCAGGTGCCTTCGATGCCGGCCAGGTCCTTGGGATCGGCGTCAAAGTCGATGGCGACCTGCGCCAGGCAGTCGTAGCCGCGGACCTTCGCCCCTTTGACCAGCCGCGCCTCGGCAAGATTTGCGGTGGACACGACGAATTCCTTGTACCCGGCTGAGAACGCCGCAAGCACGGCCGGCAGCACGCCCCGGACGGGCCGCAGCCGCCCGTCGAGTCCCAGCTCCGAGATGAACACGGTTCCGCCCGTGCGCCGGACGTCGCCGGCGGCGTTGAGCGCAGCCATGACGATGGACAAATCGAATCCGGAACCTTTTTTGGGCAGGGACGCGGGCACCAGGTTCACCGTGATCTTGCGCCTGCTCAAGGGAATTCCGGAGTTTTGTGCCGCCGAACGAATCCTGTCCCGGGCCTCCTGGAGCGAAGCATCCGGGAGCCCCAGGAGAATGAAGTTTGGCAGGGTTTGGCCAATGTCGGCCTCCACCTCAATCACGTGCCCGTTCAATCCAACGAGCGCCACGGCAAGGGCCCGTCCCATTCCCATCAGGCCACGCCCTTGAGGTGGTCGATGCTGGGCGGGGCCGAATGGTCCATGATGATGCCGACAGCGTCGATCCGCAGGGCACCGATGACATGCTGGTGTTCGCGTGCCCAAAGCACCGCCAGGGTGCGCAACCGCAACAGTTTTGCCCGGGTCAGCGCCTCCAGCGGATCCCCGTACCGCCGGGACCTGCGCGTCTTCACCTCAACGATGACAAGCTCGCTGCCGTCCAGGGCCACCAGGTCAATTTCACCTTGGGCACACCGCCAGTTGCTGTCGATGACCCGGATGCCGCGGTCCTCCAGATAGTCCGCCGCCACCCGTTCACCGCTTTGCCCCAGTGCGTCTTTTGCTCTCATGACTGCCTCCACTGCCAGCTTTGCTGGCATTGGGGTGCCGCAACAGCTCCCCCACGCGATTTGTGGACAGTCAGGCAGCCTGCACCGCCTGTGGGGGAACAAAACTGCCCTTAACGCACGACGTCGGCGACCTGCCCGGGTGGGGCGGGTCGCCGACGTCGTGCGTTGGCAGTTAAAACTTCCGGATCAGCTGCCGGCGGCCTCGCGGACCAGTTCCGCGCAGCGTTCGCCGATCATCATGGTGGTGATGTTGGGGTTCACCGTCACGAGCTCTGGCATGACGGAGCCGTCGGCCACCCGCAGCCCGGTGACACCCTTGACCCGCAGCTGCGGATCCACCGGCGCCATCGCATCGTCGCCGGCACCCATCCGGACGCTGCCGGCCGGGTGGTAGACGGTGTTGTGCGTGCGGCGGATGTAGTCGGCGATTTCGTCATCGCTTTGCACATCCTGTCCGGGGTAGAGTTCCGTGCCGGCCCACTCGGCCATGGCCGGCTGGGCAATAATTTCACGGGCCCGGCGGATGCCGGCGATCATGACCGTCATGTCGTGGCCCTCGGCGTCGGTGAAGTAGCGCGGGTCCACCTTCGGCTTGTCACGGAAGTCCCGGCTGCGCAGGCGCACGGTGCCGCGCGACTTTGCATGGGTGACGTTCGGGGTCAGGCAAAAGCCGTTTTCCGTCGTCGGGTAGCCCTGGCGCAGCGTGTGCATGTCGAACGGCACGGACCCGTAATGCATCATCAGGTCCGGGCGGTCCAGTCCGCTGCGGGTTGGCGAGAAGATGCCAATCTCCCACCACTGCGTGGATTCCGCCACCATGGGCTGCTTCGCCTCCCACTGGATGACGCCTTCGGGGTGGTCCTGCAGGTTCTCGCCGACGCCGGGCGAATCCACCCGGACCGCGATGCCGTGGTCGCGCAGGTGCTCCGCCGGGCCAATGCCCGAAAGCATCAGCAGTTTCGGCGTGTCGATGGCACCGGCGGACACGATCACCTCGCGGCTGGCCGTCAGCGTGTGCGTGCGGCCGAAAGCCGAATCCACCACGTTGACGCCGGTGCACTTGTTCGCCTCGTCAAAGGTCAGCTCGCGGGCCCGCAGGTCCGTCAGCAGCGTGAAGTTCTTCCGGTCCATGATCGGGTGGATGTAGGACACGGAGCTCGACGCGCGGGTGCCGTCCGGCTGGCGGTTGATCTGGAAGAAATTCGCGCCGTTGACAACTGTGGTGTTGTCGTTGAATTTCGCCCGCGGGATGCCGGCTTGTTCGCAGGCGTCCAGGAGTGCCACACCGCAGGGGTCCGACGGCGGGACGTTCATGAGCTTGACCGGTCCGCTGTCGCCGTGGTGCGGTGCCGAGGCGCCGGCGTCGTCGTTGGTTTCAAGCTGCTTGAACAGCCGGTAGCCCATCTCCGCATTCCACCCGGTGGCTCCGTGCACCGATTCCCAAGCGTTCAGGTCTTCGCGCGGCGCCCAAAAAGCAATGCAGGAGTTGTGGCTGGAGCAGCCGCCCATGACCCGTGCCCGGGCGTGGCGCATGAACGAGTTGCCGTTTTTTTGTTCCTCGATGGGGTAGTCCCAGTCGAGCCCTGACTCCAGCAGTTCCATCCAGCGGTCAAGCTGGAGGATTTCAGGCAGCCCGTGGTCGTCCGGACCGGCCTCCACGAGTGCCACCTCGACGGCGGGGTCTTCGCTGAGCCGTGCTGCCGCGGCGGCACCTGCCGATCCGCCACCGATGACGATGTAGTCAAAGGTGCGGTTGGCTGCTTCTTCAATGGTGGCCATGTGTTAGTTCTCCTCCTGTGTGGCGCTGGCTTCGTGATCGGCAAACCAGCCGGTGACCTGCGGGTCGAGGTTTTGGTACACGTGCTTGGCTTCCTGGTACTCCCCCAGTCCGGTGGGGCCCAGTTCACGGCCAACACCGGATTGGCCGTAGCCGCCCCATTCGGCCTGCGGGAGGTACGGGTGGAAGTCGTTGATCCAGATGGTGCCGTGGCGCAGCCGGCCGGCCACGCGCTGGGCCCTGCCGGCGTCCTGGGTCCAGACTGCACCCGCCAGGCCGTAAATGGTGTCGTTGCCCAGGGCCACGGCCTCGTCCTCGGTGCGGAACGTTTCGACGGTGACGGTGGGTCCGAACGCCTCGTCGACAAGCACCGACATGCCGGAAGCAACCTGGTCGATGACGGTGGGCAGATAGTAGTGCCCCTCCGCCTTCGCGCCGCCTGCCTGCGACCCGTTGCCGTTGGCCGTTGCAGTTCCCCGGGCAGCGCCGACCTCGGCCGCGGTGGCCGGGCGTCCGCCACAGCGGATCCGGGCGCCCTCGTCCCGGCCCTTGCGGACGTAGGCGTCGACCTTTTCCAGGTGGGCCGCGGAGATCAGCGGGCCTGTCTCGGCCTGCTCGTCATAGGGCCCGCCCAGGCGGATGCCGTCCGCCCGGCGCACCAGTTCGTTGACGAAGTCTTCGGCGATTGATTCCTCCACCAGCAGCCGTGCCCCCGCGGAGCACACCTGGCCGGAGTGCACAAAGGCGCCGTTGAGGGCGTTGTCGAGGGCTGCGTCAAAGTCTGCGTCCGCGAAGATCACATTGGGGTTCTTGCCCCCGAGTTCCAGGGCAACCTTCTTGACGGTTCCGGCAGCGGACGCGGCAATGCTGCGTCCGGTGACCAGTCCGCCGGTGAACGAGACCATGTCCACGTCCGGATGGCTGGAGAGGGGAGGCCCGACGGCGGCACCGGCCCCCGTGACGAGGTTGGCAACACCGGCGGGCAGCCCCAGCTCATCGAGCACGTCGAGCATCAAGATGGCGGTTGACGGGGTCAGCTCGGCGGGCTTGAGGACGAAGGAACAGCCGGCTGCCAGAGCCGGGGCGATCTTCCAGGCTGCCTGCAACAGCGGGTAGTTCCATGGCGTGATCATGGAGCAGACGCCGACCGGCTCGTACACAATGCGCGAGAGCACATTGTTGTCGGAAGCGTCAACGATCCGGCCTGCCTGCTGGCCCGACAGGCGGCCAAAGTAGTCGAAGCAGGCGGCAATGTCGTCCATGTCCAGCCGGCTTTCAAGGATCCGCTTGCCGGTGTCCGCGGATTCGGCGCGGGCAAATTCTTCCTTGCGCTCCCGGAGCCGGTCGGCAACCTTGAGCAGGAAATCTCCGCGCTGCGGGGCGGGGACGGAGGACCACACACCCGAGTCAAAGGCGGCGCGGGCTGCGGCAATGGCGCGTTCGGAGTCTTCCGCCGTCCCTTCCGAGACCGTCGCCACGAGCTGCCCGTCAGCCGGGCAGGCAATGTCGCGGGTGCCTCCGGCTGCCGCGGGCGCCCATGCGCCGTCGATGAACATGCTTCCGGCCTTGGTGGCAGCCGGTCGGGCAAAGTTTTGTTCGGTCATGATTTCTCCTGATCCAATGCGTCGTTCGGGGGTGTGGGTGCGGCGGCCATGGGTGCGTCGTCGACGGTGTCGAAGTCGCCTTCCCAGTCCGTCTTTGCTTCGCTGGTTTCGGCGATTTTGCTGATTCCGGCGGTTCCGCCGTTTTCGTGGAGGAAGGCCACATGTATTTCGTAGTGGTCCAGGACGTCGGCAATGACCTGTTCCCGGCCGCAGCCAAAGAGGTCGTAGCCGTGGCTGCCCTCCAGGGAGAACACTTCCATCCGGTAGTAGTGCTCGGTTTTTACGGAGGCTGTGGCATACGTCGGCACCTCGCGCTGGACCGGGTACACCTGGTATTTGAAGGCCCGCTCGTCCCCATGCTGGATCAGCAGGTCTGCCGTGCCAATGCCCGGCGGTTCCACGGTGCCGAAGTCCAGGGCGGCCTCGATGCCTTGGGCGGCGAATTCATCGCGCACCTCTTCCAGTGCGGGGCGGGCCACCTCGGTCATGAACTTTTGGGCCTGCCGTTTGCCCGGGTAGTTGACGGCGCTGGCCAGTCGTTGTTTCCAGCCGCGCCGGCTGTCATGGCCGGTGCCTTCTGCCCGCGACGACAGCACGCCGTGGAGTCCGGCACGGTAGCTTCCGGCCAGCGCGTTCTCCACCCTGAGCGCCTTGTACAGGCCCAGCATGATGAACAGCAGCACCACGGAGAATGGCAGCCCCATGATGACGGTGGCGTTTTGAAGTGTGGCCACTCCCCCGACCAGCAGCATGGACAGGGTCAGCAACCCGGTCGCCACCGACCAGAAGACGCGGACCCACTTGGCACCGTCGGCGCCGGGGTCCTTCAACCGCGAGGTGAAGTTGGCCATGACGAGTGCACCGGAGTCGGCGCTGGTGACATAAAACAGCAGGCCGGTGAATGTTGCGACGGCTGCCGTGAAGGTGGCTCCGGGGTATTGGTCGAGCATCAGGTAAAAGCCGCGCTCGGGATGGCTCATGGCCATTTCACCAAAGGCACTGTTGCCGCTGCGCACCAGGTCCAGGGCGCTGTTGCCGAAGATCGAGATCCACAGCAGAATGAAGGCAAAAGGCACCACGAGCACGCCGCCAACAAACTGGCGGATGGTCCGGCCGCGCGAGATGCGGGCCAGGAACAAGCCGACGAAGGGGGCCCAGGCGATCCACCAGGCCCAGAAGAACAAGGTCCAGCTGTTGAGCCAGGCATCCGGGCGGTCGTAGGCAAAGGTGTCAAGTGCCATGCCCGGGAAGCGGGAGATCGTATCGCCGATGTTCAGGATGATCCCGTCCAGCAGGTACCGGGTCTTGCCGGCGAAGAGCACGAACAGCATCAGTGCGATGCACAGGATGACGTTGAGTTCCGACAGGCGCCGGATCCCCTTTTCCACGCCGGTGAGCACGGAGACGGTCGCCATGATGACGGCAACGGCAATCAACGCAATTTGCACCGACGTGTTTTCCGGGATGCCAAACATGAAGTTCAAGCCAAAGTTCAGCTGGGCAACACCGATGCCCAGGGACGTGGCGATACCGAAAATTGTGCCCAGGACGGCGGCAATGTCGACGGCGTCGCCGAGCCCGCCATGAATGCGCTTGCCAAGGATCGGGTACAGCGCCGACCGGATACTCAAGGGCAGGTTGTGGCGGTAGGCGAAGTAGGCCAGGGCCAGACCAACGAGCGCGTAGAGTCCCCAGCCGAGGATGCCGTAGTGGAACAAGGTCCAGGCGAGGGCTTGGCGGGCGGCCTCAACGGTGCTGCCGTCGCCCGCAGGCGGCGCCAGGTATTGGGCGACCGGTTCGGAGACCGAGAAAAACATCAGGTCGATGCCGATGCCGGCGGCAAACAGCATTGCCGTCCAGGTGAAGAGGTTGAAGGTGGGTCGGGAGTGGTCAGGTCCCAGCCGCGTTTTGCCGACCTTGTTGAAGGCCACGGCGATCACGAAGGCCAGCACCAGGACGACCACGAGCGAGTAATACCAGCCGAAGGTGGAGCCGACCCAGCCCACGACCGTGCTGATGACGAGGTCCGCGCCCTCTTGGTCGATGATGGCCCAAAGCGCGATGGCCAACACACCGCCGGCCGCACCGAAAAAGACCACTTTGTTGATGGGGTTTCGCCCACCGGTCTCATCGTTGGTGTCGGCAGGCGGTTCGCCTCTGGTTTTGGGCATGGATTCGATACTTTTGTTTCGACTCATGACTGCATGGTAACAAGCCGCGGGCAGTAGATTGCCAGTCCGAAACATGTTACCTGCGGGTTTTTAGGAGGGAACTCACATCCAAAGTGCCATCCGGGGCGCAGTGGCGCGTCCAAGTACTCATAAGCACAACCGGAGCTAGGCTGCGCGTCCAAGTTCACTGCCAGTTGTCCCAAGCTGCGCAAAACCCACGGTGGGTGCGCCGCATGACACTGTTATGCGGCACACCGGCGGCGGGTTCAACGCAGATTGGGACGCAAGGAAATGGACGACGGCGGAACTTGAGTTCCGCCGTCGTCCATCCTTAAGTTTTCCCCACCCAAGCGGCGGGTGGCTCAGCCGAGCGGGCCGAGCTGGCTGTCCTTGGGGACCTGCAGGTCGTCGGTCTTGATCAGTTCCTCAACGTTGACGTCCTTAAAGGTGATGACGCGGACGTTTTTCACGAAGCGGGCCGTGCGGTAGACGTCCCAGACCCAGGCGTCCTGGAGGGTCAGGTCAAAGTACACCTCGCCGTCGGCTGAACGGGCCTGCAAATCCACGTGGTTGGCCAAATAAAACCGTCGTTCCGTTTCAACCACGTAACTGAACAGGTTCACCACGTCACGGTATTCGCGGTAAAGCTGCAGCTCCATGTCGGTTTCGTAGTTTTCCAGATCCTCAGCGCTCATGCTTCCATCATCCATCACGAGGGCCCACTTACCCAACGGCCCCGCAAGCAGCGGCTGAAGCGGCGCCGTGGCCAAGGCCGAAGCAGCGACGTGGCGGCGGTTGAAACTAGACCAGACGCCAGCTTTTGCGGTGGTGGTCGGTGGGGCCGAGTTCGGCAATCGCGGCCCGGTGCCCCGCAGTGCCGTAGCCCATGTTGGACTCCCAGCCGAAGGCGGGAAAGTGTTCGGCGAGCCCGCTCATGATGCCGTCGCGTTCAACCTTGGCCAGCACGCTGGCGGCGGCAACCGACTGGCAGGTCAGGTCGGCCTTGATGCGCGTCTGGATCCGCCACGGTGCGGCGGGTGCGGCGGGTGCCGGTGGCAGCGCGGCGGCAAACAAGTCCAGGTCGCCCTGCACCGGTTCAGACAGCCAGTCCTGGTTGCCGTCCAAAATCACAAAGTCCGGGATCAGCGCCTGGGCGGCCCGGGCCATGGCCCGCTGGCCGGCCAGGCGGAGGGCGCCCACCAGGCCCACGGAATCAATTTCATGCGCTTCGGCATGCCCCACTGCACTTGCTTCGGCCCAGTCGATGATGGCGGGAACGAGTGCCTGACGCACGGGAATGCGCAGCAGTTTGCTGTCCTTCACACCGGGCAGTTCCGTGGCTGTGGCTGCATGGATGATGACCACACCAACGCTGACGGGCCCGGCAAGCGATCCGCGGCCCACTTCATCGCAGCCGGCAACTACCTGGTACCCCTGCGAAACGAGTTCGCGCTCCCAGTCAAGGGTGGGTGCGGCAGCGGCCATTACTGGCCCGCCGGCACGTGTTGCTGCGAACCAACACTTGAGCTGGAGGGGGCGGGAACGTCGGTGAAAACATCGGGGTAGTTGCCCAGGATGCCCCAGTGGGTTACCGGCCAGGCCACGACCACGGCCCTGCCTTCAACATCGTCGATGGGGACGAATCCGGTGTGGTTGGCGACGTTGTGGTAGCGGGAGTCCTGGGAGTTGTTGCGGTGGTCGCCCATGACCCACAGGTGGCCCTCGGGAACTGTGACGTCAAAGGGGGTGTCCGACGGCGCGGCGCCGGGATAGAGGTAAGGCTCGGTGATGGGCTGGCCGTTGACTGTCAGCTTTCCGTCGGCGCTGCAGCACATGACCCTGTCCCCCGGCAGGCCGATGACGCGCTTGACCAGGTGCTGCTGGGAGTTGTCCGGTGCCAGGCCGATGAAGGTCGCAACGTCGCCGACCCAGCCGATGGGGCCGTCGCTGGCAGGTTCGGGCTTCAGCCAGCCCTGGGAGTCCTCGAACACGACGACGTCGCCGCGTTTGAGGGCAAATGGTTCGGGCACCAGCAGGTTCACAAAGATCCTGTCCTGGATTTGCAGGGTGTTTTCCATCGACCCGGAGGGGATAAAAAAGGCCCTGAACAAGAAGGTCTTGATCAAGAATGAGAGGACAACTGCTATGACGATGATGGTCAGCAGTTCCTTGGCCCACGCCCAGGCCTGCCGGCCGAAGCGCTCGGTGCCGGTGCCGCCGCCATTGTTGGCGCTGTGATTGCCGCCGTGGTTACCGCCGTGGCTGCCGGTGCTCCTGCCCGAGGCGCCGGCCCGGGTGGGGGCCTCTTCGCCGTCGGTGGGGGCCTCGCCGCCGCCGCTGCCGTCCGCGTTCGCGTTCGCGTTCGCATTGTCGACGCCGGCATTCACCTGGCGGGCCCGCTGGTCCTGCCGCGCCTGCTCCTCGGAGGATTCCTGGGCGCCGCCATGGTGGGGCTCGACGCCGTCGGACTCTCCCGGCACACTTTCTTGCATCAACGTATTTTCCTTAGCAAAGTCAGGTCAAACAATTCTCGGACGCACCGCTGCCGGCAACTGCGGCACCACAACTACGGCACCACAACTACGGCACCACAACTACGGCAGTGCCGTGCCATCACTGTCGATCAAGTGCAGCCGCCCCAACGGCCACACAGTTGCAAGAGGCGAACCAATGACCCTCGAGGTGGAGATCAAACCGCCGCCGGGGGCACCCAGCAGTGAGCGTGAATCCAGCGAGACACTCCGGTGATCACCCATAAGCCACAATTTACCCTGTGGGACGGTCACCTCGAACTTCAACTCGCTGGGCTTGTCGCCGGGATGCAGGTAACTCTCAGTGACGGGAACGCCGTTGACTTCCAGGAGTCCGCCGGTCGAGCAGCACTTGACGGTGTCGCCGGCAACGCCCAGCACGCGCTTGACGTAAATATGGTCGTTGGGCACCAACCCAAGCCACTGCCCGGTGCCAACAACCGCGTCCGCGACAGGGCCCGCACCCGATTTCAGCGGCGTGAAGGAGCCCCTGCCGTCGAACACGACCACGTCGCCGCGTTCAATGGGGTGGTTGGCAAAGGCCAATCGGGAAACCAAAACACGGTCGCCGGTCAGCAGCAGCGGTTCCATCGAGCCCGAGGGGATGTAGTACACGTCCGCCAGGACGTTGCGCACGAGCGCCAGGAACACAAAGATGACGGCCACTGCCACAACAACAAAACGCCAGCCCAGTTTCCTGGACTGGCGTTTCGCTTGAGTCAAAGTGCGATTCCCTTTGTTACTTGGCGGGAACGTTGTCGCGCTTTTCCTTGATCTTTGCTGCCTTGCCTCGCAGGCTGCGCATGTAGTACAGCTTGGCGCGGCGAACGTCGCCCTTGGTGACTACCTCGATCTTGTCCAGAACCGGGGAGTGTACCGGGAAGGTACGCTCGACGCCGACGCCGAAGGAGATCTTGCGGACCGTGAAGGTCTCGCGGAGGCCGTCGCCCTGGCGGCCAAGGACGAAGCCCTTGAAAACCTGGACACGTGAGCGGGAACCTTCAATAATGTTCACGTGAACATTGAGGGTGTCGCCGGCACGGAAGGCGGGGATGTCGCTGCGCAGGCTGGCTGCGTCAACAGAATCGAGAAGATGCATTTTCTCACTCCAGGTAAACGCCACAGGTCATTTACTTTGTGTCACGACTTTCATGGACGGCATAAAGCCAGTCATGGAAATCGAAAGATTGGACCGGATATCTCGGATGGATCACCGGTGCGCCTCGCTGTTGACTAACGCTCCCCCTGTGGCAGGAACGCGCCCAGTAGGCACTTGCACTCATTTTGCCACAGTTCGCGACCCAACAACTAATTCAGCCGCCACCGCGGCTGCGCCTGCTTCATCACAACTTATTCGCCTACGCGGCTTATTCGCCCTCGCGGCGGACTGCCCTGCCATCGACGACGGCGTAGCCCAGGTCCCAGAGCACGTTCCGGTCCGTCTTGCTGAACTTGGAGACGTCCAGGGCGTCGATCAGGTCCGGGCGGCGGTCGGCCGTGCGGCGCAACTGCAGCTCCTTGCGGAACTTGGCGATCTTGCCGTGGTTGCCACTGAGCAGCACCTCGGGAACGTCGCGGTCGCGCCAGCTGGAAGGCTTCGTGTAGACGGGATACTCCAGCAGCCCGTCCGAGTGTGATTCCTCGATGAGGGATTCGGGGTTGCCCACGACGCCGGGGATCAGCCGGCCGATGGCCTCCACCATGGCCAGGACAGCCACCTCACCACCGTTGAGGACGTAGTCGCCCAGGCTGACGGGGCGGACAATGTAGTCATCGGCGGCCCATTCCAGGACGCGTTCGTCAATGCCTTCGTAACGGCCGCAGGCAAAGACCAGGTGTTCTTCCGCTGCCAGTTCGTAGGCGAGCTGCTGGTTGAACACTTCCCCGGCAGGCGACGGCACGATCAAGGTGGGCTTCCCGCCGTCGGACATGGAAGTGGCTGCGGCGATGTCGGTGAGTGACTGCGCCCAAGGTTCCGGCTTCATGACCATGCCGGCGCCGCCGCCGTAGGGGGTGTCGTCGACCGTGCGGTGCCTGTCGGCGGTGTAGCTGCGCAGGTCATGGACGACAAGCTCCAGCAGCCCCTCGGTGCGGGCCTTGCCGATGAGGCTCAGCTCCAGGGGTGCCAGGTACTCCGGAAAAATGCTGACGACGTCAAAACGCATTATTCGGGCGTTCCTTCCGTACCAGCCGTGCCGGTGCCGGACAGGTCTGCCGCCTCGCCGGTCTCGTCATTTTCGGCCGACTCCTTGTTCACGGTGAAGAGCCCTGCCGGAGGGGTCAGCAGCACGTAGCCGTCCTCGATGTTCACCTCGGGAACGATCTCGTCAACGAAGGGGACCAGCACCTCGTCGCCGTCGTTGTCCTCGACGATGAGCAGGTCCTGGACGGCCAGGGTGCGCAGCCCGGTGACTTTGCCAACCTTCGTCTTGCCGACCCGAACTTCAAGGTTCAGCAACTCGTGTTCGTACCAGGCGTCGTCGTCCTCGTCATCTTCGGATTCGAAGTACAAGGTGGCGCCGCGCAGCAGTTCCGCGTCGTTGCGGGTGGTGGTGCCTTCGAAGCCGAGCAGCAGGATGTCCTTGTTCCAGCGCGAGCTCTTGACGGTCAGGGTGCCCAGCGTTGCCGGCTCCACGACGAACTCGGCGCCGACGGCGAACCGGGAATCGGGGGCGTCGGTGAGGACCAACGCCGTCACTTCGCCCTTGATGCCGTGGGGCTTGCCAATTCGGGCAACCTGAACCTGCATGAGTGCTCCTAAATACTTTCTAAACTGATGGGGAAAAGATTTGGCCCCGTCACCATTATGGTGCCGGGGCCAAACGTTTGGCTTTACTGCTGAAAACTACGTGTTCCGCGAACGGATCTCGAGCCTCCGGGCGGCAGGTTAGCGGCGGCGGTCGGTGTCGACGACGTCTACACGCACCGGTTCGCCGTTGGCCAGTGCCGCTACCACTGTGCGCAAAGCACGGGCGGTGCGGCCCTGTCGGCCAATAACCCGGCCCAGGTCGTCTTGATGAACGCGCACCTCGAGGGATTCCCCGCGGCGGTTGTTCTTGACGCTCACCTGTACGTCTTCGGGAGAGTCAACTATCCCTTTGACCAGGTGTTCCAGCGCTTCAGCCAACAAGTTACTCGGCCTCGGTGCTTTCGGCAGTCTCATCCTCGTCGGCCTTCTTGGCCTTCTTGGTGATGGCTTCCTTGACAACGACGTTCTTGGCCTCGGGAGCAACGAATGCTTCCTTCGGGGCCTTGGTCCTCAAGGTGCCTTCGGCGCCCTTGATGCCCTTGTACTTCTGCCAGTCACCGGTGATCTTCAAGAGCTTGAAGACCTGCTCGGACGGCTGTGCGCCGACGCCGAGCCAGTACTGGGCACGATCGGACTTGACCTCAATGAATGAAGGCTGTTCGGTCGGGTGGTACTTGCCGATCTCTTCGATGGCACGGCCATCACGCTTGGCGCGTGAGTCCATGACGACGATGCGGTAGTACGGTGCGCGCATTTTACCAAAGCGCTTAAGGCGAATCTTTACGGCCACTTTTGTGGTTACTCCTGGTTCGAAAAAGGGGCGAATCCCGTGTCACGCTCCCGTGGGGCGGGCCGTTCGACGGATTTCTAAGGACAGGACCTACACGCGGAGAGAGGGGCCACGCGGATCGAGTACCTGTCCATTATGCCAGAAAAACTTTGTCCCGTGCGACGTGTGACGACTCCCCTCCCCCGTGTTGTCCGCCACGTCCACTTTGCCGGCGGTTTCCCGGACGTTCGACGACGCCCGGCGGCGGTTGCGCGGCGGTTGCGCGGCGGGACCCACGGTGGCAGTGGCAAACTGATCCCGCCCGCCCCAAACGCTCCTGCGGATAATGGGGTGTTTTCCCCGACGCTCCTGCACTTTTGCGCTGGCCGTCCCGCTTCAGCTGCAATATTAATTGGGGAGTTCGCCGAATATGAGCCGAACTCGAGAAATGACCCACAACAATCACCTATTTCGCGAGTTTGGGTCACCTTCGCCAAACAGGCTCCGCACACCAGCGGGTTGGGGGCATTTTCGGCGCAGACGGCCGGGTCAGGCGCAGACGGCCGGCTGCACAATTGTCGACGAACACAAAAATGATCCCGCCCCACCCAGTGAAGCCGGAAGTCCGGGATCATTGGGCAGGAACGGGACCATTTTCGGGCCAGCCTGGTTCGGGCCAGCCTGGCGCCCGTAGGCGCTCCGCCGGCCTGAGCCCAGTCGTTATTCGGCGGAGTAGAAGAACAAGCTCATTTTGGCGTTTTCCTCGGCGGCCGAAAGGGCTGCGGCCGACATTGCGGTCAGGGCCCGCAGCAGCGGTTCGGTCACCTCGGGGGTGGATTCCATTTCCTCGGCGGCGGCCCATTCGGCCGCCAGGTCCACAACGTCCTCCGGGTCCTCGGGGGCGTTCAGCTCGGCAAAGACCTCAAGGAGTGCATCGGGAACGGCAAACAGCGTGTCGAGTTCAATGTCGACAAGGCTCAGCTCGGCGGCGACGCCGGTTGCGTGAACCTTCTTGACGGCAAACTCGCCCAGCACTTCAATCTCAAAATCGCTCAGGCCGGGCGTCGGCAGGACCGGCACATCGATGGAGGGTGATTTTCCTGTCATCCGGGCTTTCGCCCGGGCGACGGCCTGGTGGTGGTCGGCGATGAAGAACTCTGAGTAATTGGCCACGCATAAGCCTTTCAAGTTGAGGTTCCGGGCCGTTTGGCGTCCGGGGCGCCAGCCGCTTTACCTGGCCGGCTGTCCGGAACCAACACTAACCCGAATCCGGTTCTTCCACGGATCGTCGAAGAGAATCTCGGCACCGGTATTGGCGACGGCAATGCCGTGGTGGGCCAACCGCGCCTGGAGGGCCCCGACGTCGTCCGCCTTGGGCAGCTGGATCAGCACCTCGCCCAGGCCCAGCGTATCCTTGCGGGGGCCTGCGCCGCGGCTGTTCCACACGTTCATGGCCATGTGGTGGTGGTAGCCGCCGGCCGAAACAAACAGGGCCTGGCCGTGGAATCCGGAGGTCTTTTCAAAGCCCAGCGTGTCAACGTAGAACTGCTCTGCGGTCTTGACGTCGCCAACCTGCAGATGGACGTGCCCGACGTCGGCTCCGGACTGGCGCTGCCCGGTGACGGACGCCTCGGTCAGGTGCTGCTCGAGGTACTGCTGCGGCGAGAGCGCCAGGGAAGCCATCTCGACCTCGCCGTTTTTCCAGGTCCAGGCGTCGCGGGGGCGGTCCCAGTAGAGCTCGATGCCGTTGCCTTCCGGGTCGGTGAAGTAGAAGGCTTCGGACACCAGGTGGTCGGCGCTGCCGGCGAAGGCCTGCGGACTGTACTGGGCGGCCGTGGCGACGGTGGCGGCAAGGGCGGCCTGGTCGTCAAAGAGCAGCGCCGTATGGAAGAGACCGGCTTCGCCGCGCGCAGGAACGTGCAGTCCGCCGGCGGGCTGCAAATGAACCAGCGGGGTGCTGCCGCGGCCCAGGTACTGACCGCCGTCGGCTTCGGCAACGATGTCCAGGCCGAGTGCCTTCTGGTAGTAGTTGCTCATCATTGTCATGTCGCCGACCTTGAGCATCACGGTGCCCATGGCGAGGTCGGCGGACAGCAGGTCTTGTTGCGCGGTCATTTTTTCTCCAAGGTTCGTTGTGTTCATGCTAGTCGTAACTAGTTGAAGCTTCAAGTTATTCCTTGGCGGGCAGCTTGGCTTCCATGACAATGCGCCGGGCCAGCTTATCCATGCCCCGCCCAGTTTCTTCCTCCCGCAGGGCAAGCAACCTGGGCGTCAGGTTGTGTTGCGCAACTTCGGCAAAGCCGCAGCTGGCATAGAACGGGCCGTTGAAGGGAATCTCGGCGAAGGTGCACAGCGTCATGGAGCTGAATCCGGCTTCCCGGGCCCAGGCCTTTGCTGCGGTGACAAGTGCGCGCCCGATGCCCTGCCGCGCATAGTCGGGACTGACCGCGAGTTGTTCCAAATGGGCCCGGCCATCAACGATTTCCAGCCGGACGAAAGCCATGGGCGGCCTGCCGGCAACCATGATGTGGAAGGCCGAGGCATAGTCGGCGGCCGTGCCCGCTGGCGGGAACTCAGAAATGTTCATGGGTGGATCCAGCGTTTCAAACGCCGCGTCGGCGTCGGCCTCGATGGACGGCAAAAGCGCAAACTCACTCAACGCGGCCGGACGTATTTCAAGCATGCAAGAAGACTATCGGCTGCACCGGACATTCATCAGGGTCGGTCCGTCTTCGCGGACCCTGTCTCGGCGGCCGCTTCGGCGGTCGCAATGAGTTCCTCGATGAGCGCCGCGCCTTCCGCGGTGTCCTGGGGGCGGTGGCCGCTGCGATGAATGATGTGCCGCGCGCCCGTGGTGTCCAGATACTGCGCCACTTCTTCATACAGCGGCTCCCAGCCGCCAGTGATCACGGTGGTGGGAACGCCGGGAATGATGTGCAGCGGAGCCTCGGTGGACGGCCGTTGCAGCCTGGCCCGTGTCGCCAACCGGCCCAAGGGTTCGGTGTTGGGCGCGGTCGTCACGGCCATCAAGGTGTTGAACTCGGCCAAAAATTGCCTGTCCGTCAGTTCTTTCGACCGGGCCTGCAGATTCGCGACCTGCGTGGAATGCGCGGCCGTGGCGGCCAGCTCGGCGGTCAGGGACAGTAGCAGCGGCTCAACCACGACCAGCGAACGGACCAGATCCGGCCGGAGCACGGCCGCCATCATGGCTGCGATGGCGCCCTGGGCGTGGGCCACGACATGTCCACCGGCACCCAGGGCGTCGATCACGATGCGGGCGTCGGCGGCAAAGTCGGTTGGCTTGGGAGGTTCGACGGCGTCGAAACCGGTCCGTTTGAGAAAGAGACAGTCGTATTTCCCGGCCAGGCGGTGTTGGGCCGGCCAGGCTGCAACGCCATAGCCGTCCATGCCGTGCACAAACACAATCCGGGTTTTACTCATTCATGCAGGTTACCGGACGCCCCTGACAAGAGGCGCAATGGACCTGCACCCGACTCGGTCCCCACCGCGGAGATGTGGCGACAGTTCCCCGGGCGGCCAACCTTGAGCCTGCCGCAAATTGTGGTGTATGAATGGTGCGGCCTTCCCCTACCGCCAACACGCGATGGATCACCAAAGAACACTATCCGGGGCGCAAATTCGAGGCAATAATCACGCAGTTTGTGCGGATTCGCAGCAGCGAAGCCGCCGCAGGATTGCGGCGCACGGCACAGCGGCTGGACCACACGGCGAAGGCCCCGGCACAGCGAAAGGCCCCATCCGCCGTCGTAACTGACGAAGAATGGGGCCTTCCGGAAACGCAGTTGAGCTGAGCGCTACTTGCCCAGGAACTTCTCGAAGCCCTTGGGCAGGTTCAGGTTCGCCGGGTCGAAGTCCTCGGCGCCGGCACCGAATGACGCACCGGTGGGCAGGGACTTGGGCGCATTGGCCTTTTCCTGCGCAGCCTTCAATTCAGCGGCAGCCTTGGCCGGGTTGCCGGAGCGGGCCTTCTTCTTCGGGCCCTGCTTGCCCTTGCGGGCGCTGTTGAAACCGCCGGGGCCGGCAACACCGGGCATGCCGGGAATGCCGCCGCCCTGTGCCATCTTCTTCATCATCTTCTGGGCCTGGCCAAAACGTTCCAGCAGGCCGTTGACCTCGGAAACGTGGACGCCGGAACCCTTGGCGATGCGGGCGCGGCGGGAGCCGTTCATGATCTTGGGGGCAACGCGTTCGTGCGGTGTCATGGAACGCACAATCGCCTCGACGCGGTCGATCTCTCGCTCGTCGAAGTTTTCCAGCTGCTGGCGCATGTTGGCGGCGCCTGGCATCATCATGAGCATTTTCTTCATGGAGCCCATTTTGCGGATCTGCTGCATCTGGGCGAGGAAGTCCTCGAGGGTGAAGTCTTCCTGATCGGCGAACTTCTTCGCCATCCGCTCGGCTTCGCCCTTGTCCCAGTTCTTTTCAGCCTGCTCGATGAGCGTGAGCACATCGCCCATGTCCAGGATGCGGCTGGCCATGCGGTCCGGGTGGAACAGCTCAAAGTCGTCCAGGGACTCGCCGGTGGAGGCGAACATGACGGGCTTGCCGGTGATGGAAGCCACCGAGAGGGCGGCACCACCGCGGGCGTCGCCGTCGAGCTTGGTCAGGACAACGCCGGTGAAGTTGACGCCTTCGTTGAACGCCTGGGCCGTGTTGACGGCGTCCTGGCCGATCATGGCGTCAATGACGAAGAGAACTTCGTCGGGGTTGATGGCGGTGCGGATGTCCGCGGCCTGCTTCATCAGCTCGGCGTCGATGCCCAGGCGGCCGGCGGTGTCAACGATGACGACGTCGTGCAGCTTGGACTTGGCCTCGGCCAGACCGGCCAGGGCAACAGCCACGGGGTCGCCGGTGGCGGATTCAAATTCGCTGGACACGCCGGGGTGCGGGGCAAAAACGGGGACGCCTGCGCGCTCACCGTTGACCTGGAGCTGCTTGACGGCGTTGGGACGCTGCAGGTCTGCGGCGACCAGCAGCGGACTGTGTCCCTGGCCCTTGAGCCACTTCGACAGCTTTCCGGCCAGGGTCGTCTTGCCCGCACCCTGCAAACCGGCCAGCATGATGACGGTTGGCGGGTTCTTGGCCAGGTTGATGCGGCGGGTTTCCCCACCGAGGATGGCCACGAGTTCTTCGTTGACGATCTTGACGATCTGCTGCGCCGGGTTCAGCGCCTCGTTGACCTCGGAGCCGAGCGCGCGTTCGCGGACCTTGGCGGTGAATTCACGCACCACGGGCACGGCAACGTCGGCATCCAAAAGGGCGCGACGGATCTCGCGGACTGTGGCATCGACGTCGGCCTCGCTCAGCCGGCCCTTGCCACGCAGGTTCTTGAAGGTTGTTGTCAACCGATCAGACAGTGAGTTGAACACGCGCCGCGTACTTCTTTCGTCAGGGAATAACCAACGCCCGCGCGGCCGGGCCCGAAGACCTGGCCGCGCATGCAGGCGCGGCAATTTACGTTAGTCAGGATGAGACCGGCGGAACGGGGCACTTGGCCCCCTCCCACTCCCTTTCCTGAGGGACTCAACTATCAAGGGTACCAACTGCCGGGGCCCTTCGCTGCACATGGCGCCCAACTTTGCCGATTGCGCCACGGGAGAAACCCCGGAACCAAAACATCTCAGCCACCGGGCCCGGAGGGGAGAAAAAACTGCCGGATGGTGGCATGCTGAGGACGTGACTAAAACCACTGCAGCCTCCAGCCCGTCCCCCGCCACCCAGACTGCCGCCTCGCGGAAAGCCTCGAAAGCCAAGCACGACGCCGGGACCCCGGCCGAGGTGGACGGCTCCGGCGAGCGGATCAAGACTCTCGTAATTTTGGGCGCCTCGGGCGACCTCACCGGCAGGTTGCTGCTGCCCGGTGTGGCCCGGCTGATTGCTTCCGGCCGGGCGCCGGGGCTGGCGCTGGTTGGTGCCGGCAGCGACGATTGGTCGGCCAAACAGTGGCAGGACCGGCTCGATGACAGTTTTTCCGACGCGCTCTCCCCCGGCGGCGTGTCGACCCCCGCAGGGATCAAGGACCTCAAACGGGTCCAGAAAAAGAGCAGCTACCACCAGCTCGATGTCACCGCCAAGGGCGAACTGGGCGAACTCCTCAAGGAAGTTGAGGGGCCCGTGGCGTTGTACTTCGCGCTGCCGCCGGCAGTGAGCCAGAAGGCGTGCGAGATGCTGGCGAAGAAGGACCTGCCGCCGGGCACCCGCCTGGTCATGGAAAAACCGTTTGGTTCAAGCACCAAGTCGGCTGAGGTTCTCAACGCCACGTTGGCAAAACTGGTTCCCGAAGATCACATCCACAGGATTGACCACTTCCTGGGCAAGTCAACCGTCCTGAACATCATGGGGCTGCGCTTTGCCAACCGGCTCCTGGAGCATTCCTGGAACGGCGCCCATGTTGAAAAGGTGGAAATCATTTTTGACGAGCCGCTGACGTTGGAGAACAGGGCCAGGTACTACGACCACGCCGGCGCCGGGCGCGACATGATCCAAAGCCACATGCTGCAAATCATGGCCATCATCGCCATGGAACCGCCTGCAACGCTGGGTGAAAACGATGTCCGGTCCAACCTGGCCGCCGTGTTGCGGGCGACAACGGTCGGCCCCGATGGTTCAGGCGACGTCGCCACCCACTCCCGCAGGGCCCGCTACACCAAGGGCACCGTCGGCGACCGGAAGGTGCCCAACTACGTCGACGAGGAAGGCGTGGATCCGGCCAACAACACCGAAACCCTCGCCGAGGTTGAGGTGTACGTGAACAACTGGCGTTGGGCCGGGGTTCCGTTCATCCTGCGCTCCGGGAAGGCGCTCGGACGCTCACGCAAGGAAGCGGTCGTGACGTTCAAGCCGGTGCCGCACCTGCCGGTTGGCTTCAAGGGCACTGACACCCCCACCCGCCTGCACATTGGCTTTGGCCCGGAAACCCTGACCCTTGACCTGGATGTCAACGGCCCGGGCGACCTGTTCACCCTTGACCGCGTCCACCTCGAGGCTGCACTGGCCAGCGACCCGCTGCTGCCCTATGGTGAAGTGCTCGACGGCGTGCTCAGCGCCGATCCGCTGCTGTCGGTGCGCGGCGACACGGCCGAGGAGTGCTGGCGAATCGTTGAACCCGCCTTTGCTGCCTGGAAGTCCAACGACGTTCCCATGGAGGAATATGCGGCCGGCACCAACGGCCCGGCGGACTGGACCACGAGCAGCGACTGACCGTTGCAGTAAGCCCGTGTCGGACATGGACGACGGCGGCGCCCGGGTTCGCTGTCCTGCCAACCCGGGCGCCGCCCCACACCCTCCCTAACGTCGCAAGCCCGGCCAGGGAACCCAGGGTGCGTGGGCCCAGCCGTTTCATGGTGACGATTTAGATGGCTGCGACGCCGCGCTCGCCTGTCCTGACGCGGACGGCCTCGTACACCTCGACCAGCCACACCTTGCCGTCCCCGGCGTTGCCGGTGTTGGAGCTGGCGACGATGATGTCCATCAGGTCGTAGGCCTGTTCGTCCGTGGCGAGGACCTCAATGCGGATTTTCGCGTGCAGGTCAACCGTGTATTCGGCGCCGCGGTAGATTTCGGTGTGGCCGCGCTGGCGTCCGTAGCCATGGGCGCCGCTGACAGTCAGTCCCTGGACGCCGTAGCTTTCAAGGGCGCCGCGGACGTCGTCGAGCTGTTCGGGCCGGATGATTGCCGTAATGAGTTTCATGCGTCAACCTTTGCTTCGCTCGTGCGGGATTCGATGGAGGCCTCAGGGAGTTTCTCCAGCAGGGGGTGGAAGCTGCCGGAGTTGCGGCCGCCGAGATCGTAGGCGGACTCTGCGTGGACCGAGACGTCGATGCCTGCAGCCTCGTGTTCGTTGGAGATGCGGAAGCCGACAGTTTTGTTGATGATCCAGCCGATCACATAGGCGATGATGAAGGAGTAGAGCATGACGGCGAAGGCGCCGATGCCCTGCTTGCCAAGCAGCTCGAGCCCGCCGCCGTAGAACAGTCCCTGACCGGCCGCCGGCGAGTTGGGATCTGCAGCAAGGCCGATGAACAAGGTTCCGACGATGCCGCCGACGAGGTGAACGCCAACGACGTCGAGCGAGTCATCAATGCCCAGGCGGTATTTCAGGCCAACCGCCAAGGCGCAGACGGCCCCGGCGAGCAGCCCAAGCACCATCGACCACATGGGGGTGAGGGCCGAGCAGGCGGGAGTGATAGCAACAAGGCCGGCAACGGCACCCGAGGCGGCGCCCAGCGAGGTGGCGTGACCGTCGCGAAGCTTCTCAACCAAGAGCCAACCCAAGATTGCAGCAGCCGGTGCGGCAAGCGTGTTAATCCAAGCGTAAGCTGCAAGACCGTTGGCACCCAGAGCGGAACCGGCATTGAATCCGAACCAGCCGAACCACAGCAGGCCAGCGCCGAGCATAACGAAGGGAAGGTTGTGCGGGCGGTGACTAGGATCCTTGCCGAAGCCCTTCCGCTTGCCCAAGATCAGGGCCAGTGCCAGTGCAGCTGCGCCGGCATTGATGTGAACAGCGGTACCACCGGCAAAGTCGATGACGCCCAACCCCTGGCCGATCCAACCGCCTGTGGGGTTGCCGTCAGCGTCTTCGGTAAAGGAGAAGACCCAGTGAGCTACCGGGAAGTAGACAACGGTGACCCAGATGGCCGCGAAAAGCAACCAGGCACCGAACTTGGCCCTGTCTGCGATTGCACCTGTAATAAGTGCGACGGTAATGATGGCAAACACGGCCTGGAAGCCTACGAAGGCGATCTCAGGGATGGTACCAACCAGCGGCATGCTGTCTGAAGTGTCAAGGACACCCTGGAGACCCAATTTTTCGAACGGATTCCCCAACAATCCGCCGCCGACGTCGGTGCCGAATGCTGCCGAGTAGCCAAACAGGACCCAGAGTACGCCGACCACGGCGATGGCACCGAAGCTCATCATCATCATGTTCAGCACGCCCTTTGCCCGGGTCATGCCACCGTAAAAAAATGCTAATCCTGGGGTCATCAACAGCACCAAAGCTGCTGAGGCAAGGACCCAAGCTGTATCGCCAGTATTCATTGGGCTGGCCTTTCGTTGAAAGAGATGCTGCGCGCCGCTTCTTCGGGGCTGTGCAATGTGGACTCTTACAATGTTGGGACCTGCGTGTTTCGTGACGGCGCGGAAAAGATTTCCACGGCGTTACATTTGCGGCCCCCTGGTTAATTTGGCGCTGCAATCGTGTTTCCGGCATGTTTCCCGGCCCACGCGTGGCGGGGCTTCAGACGGGTCAGGTTACGCGCGCCTTGGTGACGACCACGGCGATCTGCACCCTGTTGGAGGCTCCCAGTTTGTTCATGACATTGGAGACCAGCAGTTTAACCGTGGCTTCGCTCATGTGCATCGACACTGCAAGTTCACCGTTGGTCATGCCTTCGGCGACGCCTTGGGCGACCACGCGTTCCCTGGCGTTGAGGCTGTCGTAGCGGATGCGGTGGTTGGGATTGAAAGTGCTGTTGCGTGCCATGATGGCTTCACGCGCACTGTCGCTCAACAGGAGTGCCCCGCCACGATGGATCATGCGCAGGGCGACAGGGAGATCCTCTGCCAACAGCCCATGATTCAAGATTGCGCTGACACCCTCAAAAACGAGCGACTCGGCCATGTCATAGGGAACGTCACCCATGACGACGACGGTTGGAGACTCTGCCGTACGGCTCAAGACCCTGCACGCATGGGCCAGCGATTCTGTTCGTATGCCGGCATCCACCAGGACCAGGTCAACAGGCGCGTTCTCCATCACTGCCAGCAGCTCTGCGGAGTCAGCGGCGCTTTTCACCATGTCGATAAAATTTGCACGGCTCAGCAACTGGGCCAGGCCCAGGCCGGTGACGTAGTCACACCCCACCACGGCCATCCGCAGCGTTGCGGTTTTTACTGCAAAATCAATATTCATCGTGTTACTCCCCCCAAACGAGATTCTCTTTGTTGATGTCAAAGAAAATGTCACAAACCAGTCCCCACTGGCTCCTGAAATAACAACTTCTCAGGTGGTTGCCGCTTGCACGACGGGCACAACAAATGAACATTGTTAACCCTGCAATTCACCCCGAATTGCACTTACCATTGTAGCTCACAATATTTGGCCAATTGGCTAAGTGACTTAGCCGAGCCACTACGTGACATCGGCCGGACAGCTACCGAGCCGCAGCGTTGGGCGACCCGTCCGGCGTTAAACAGCTCCGGCAAAGCGGTCTGAATTTTCGCAGACCACTTTGCCGGAATCGCAGGGTGAATTCGGAGCGGGCGGAACTATGAAACCTTGTCCAATTCGGGGGCGGTCCCGGCGCCCTCCGGGTCCAACGCGTCAGCGCCGGCTCCGGCGGCAGGTGGGTGATCCGCCGTCGTGCTTGTCCTGGACGGGAAGGGCAGGCGGCCCATGACGGAGCGGCCGGTGCGGCCCAGCCAGCCAACGATCAACACCCAGGTTGCCCCGGACACCAGTACGGCGTCGGCCGAGGCCATGATGCCGGAGAAGAACGGCAGGCCCATGAGCACGGCGATGCCCAGGTGCATGGCGAGGATGCCAAGAAGGGCGAGCCGGCGCGTTATTTTGTTGAACAGCATGAAGGTGAAGGCGACCTGGACCAGGACGCTGAAGTAGGTCACCAGCACCACGGCCCAGGTGAAGTGGGTGGCCAGGTCCGAGATCCAGGGGAATACGCCGTATGCCTCGGACTGCAGCGGGTAGTACATGGCCGTGCCGTTTTGCCACAGCGTGCCCTGGACCTTGTAGAGGCCGGCTTCGAGGTAGACAAGGCACAGCTGCCCGATGACCAGGCACAGGGCCAGGTTGTGCAGAACGGTGGCGGCTTCGTGCTCCTGCAGGTTTTTCCGGGCACGACGGCGGGAATCCAGTGACCAGCGGCGGGACACGTCGGCGAACACCAGGTAGATGAGCATGATGCGGATGAAGTAGTTGCCGCCGTCGGCGATCGGCGTGTTCTGGGCGACGATGCCGGCGTAAAAGACAAACAGCAATGGCGTAATGATGCGCGTGCGCCAGCCCAACACGAAGGCGATGCTCAACAGAATTGCTGCGACGTACCAAAGCCAGAACGGGCCGCTGCCGGCGTCACGCAGGAGGTTCAACGGCCATTGGTAGCCGAGAATTTCACGGTAGCCGTCCCAGTAGGCGGAACCGGGGCCCCAGATGCGGGCGGCCACTGGAATATTGAGGACGAGCCAGCCGAGGATGAACGTGCCGGAGGCGATGCGCATCACGGCCAGGCCGTAGTCGGCGTGGCGGTTGCTGGTGAACCACGTCAGAACCAGGTTGATCAGTTTCACCGGCCCCCAGCGGTTGCTGGTGACCCAGCCACGGATGGTGGCCGGCTTCTTCGGGGTGTCGTCTTGCTGGGACCCGTCATTTTTCGTCTGCACCGCAGTGGACGACACCGGTTCGGCGTTCATTTCGCTTAGTGTCTGCTTTGTCATTTCCAGGCCGCCGTGGTGTCTTCATCAAATGTCATGACATCCCGCCAACCGATATTCATGAAGTTGGAGTTTTTCTTTCCGCCTTCGTTATCGCGGTGTTCGAAGGGGGTCACGGGGTCTCGGCGCATGCGGACCTCGACCAGCGAGGCTTTGCCACCCCACAGTTCAACAGCTTTCAGCGAAGCGAATCCAACGGCCACGTCTTCGAGTCGCTGGTAAGACTTCAAGGTGTTCAGCTGGCTCGGGTTGAACTTTTTGGTGGCCTCGGGCGAGTTCAGGTCTACACCAAAAACAGCTTCTCCATCTATGTGGTTTCCCTGTGCCAGTTTCGTTTGGCTGTCCGAAAGTTTGTCCGCCGCGGACCAGAACCGGCCGTGAATGGCGCGGGACTGTTTCGACTCCCGGTTCGAAAAGATGTTGAACTTGGCCGACGCCAATTCATCGGCCGTTATGTTTTGCCATTCTGAAAACTCGGCACCAGCACTTGCACCCTTGGCACAGACCTCGGCGGAACTCAGACAACCGCGCATCAGGAAATTCTCATCCTGGGAGTACGGGCCCGGGGCAAAGAGGCTCCAGCCCTGATCCAGAGGTCCAAGAAAATACTTGCTCAAAGCAGGCTGAAGGGATTGCTTCAGGGCTGTCTGGGGACCGGTAAAAGCCAATGTTGCCGCCAGGTGACCACCTGCCAGCAATCCGCCAATGAGCAGGACGACGGTGGAGAGTCGCCCAATGCGTCGAATTTTCACAAAATGCCTTCTTATAATATTGTCGCCCGCCGGGAATGCGGCAACCAAGAATGTGATGCGTGGCTGGGGCCCACTCCTGAAAGAAATGGGCCCCAACCACGCGGTGTTCACCGGGCAGTGCCGGGGTCTAACTAATTATGCAGTCTTGCGCTTGCGCACAATCAGCATAGTTGCTGCACCCAGCAGAAGCAGCGAGCCGCCACCGATGAGCAGTCCCAAGGACTCCGCACCCGTGTTGGCCAGCTTCTTGCCACCTGAGGTGGTCTTGGTGCCATTGGCGGCCGTGTTCGCAGCCGTGTTCACGTTTGCGTTCTCAGCCGTGTTGACAGCCGTGTTCGCAGCCGTGTTCACGTTTGCGTTCTCAGCCGTGTTGACAGCCGTGTTCGCAGCCGTGTTCACGTTTGCGTTCTCAGCCGTGTTCTCAGCCGTGTTCACGTTTGCATTCTCAGCCGTGTTCGCAGCGGTGTTCACAGAAGTGTTCTCGGCAGCGTTGTCAGCCGTGTTGTCCGAGGCATTTCCGCCAGCAGCGATTACGGTGAACGTTACCGAGTCCGTGGCACTCGTCTTGTTGTCGGTGACTACCAGCTGGTAGTCGCCCAACTCAAGGTTGGTGCTGGCCACGCGCAAAGCAAATGTACCGTCAGCCTTGATCAGCTGATCGGCAGTCAACGTTGTCAGCTCGGAATCAGCAGCAGCGAATGCTGCAAGGCCACCGGTTTCTGCGCCTGCACCGACGGGTGCAATTGCGACAGTCGCAGTCTCATTAGCTGAGAACTTGCTGCCTGTCAGCAACGTGGCATCACCCTTAACTACTGTCTTGGGCGTAACGTCCACCTTGACCAGAGGGAGGTCTGGTGCATTGACAACCAGGTACTGCGTAGTGGAATTGCCCGTGGTGTTGTCCACGACAGTCACCTTGTAAGTTCCCGGGGCGAGATCGCCGGTTTCAATGGCGTACTCAATACTGCCATCTTCCCCAACAACCAGATCCGTGGTCAGATCCGTCTCCACCCCGGTTACCCGGTCCTTGATCTGGACAGTGACCGTGCCATTAGGCGTGTAGTTCTCGCCCAATACCTCTGAGTCCTGACCAACCGTGACTACGCCAGGAACCAGTTCAAAGCTCTGGTCGGTGTTGTTGTCCGCCGAGTTATCAGCGGTGTTGTCAGTCGTGTTCACAGCAGTGTTCTCGCCAGTGTTCACAGCAGTGTTCTCGGCACCATT
>NZ_JBQSVT010000019.1:0-78343 GCF_052376555.1 Specibacter sp. AOP5-B1-6 | reverse complement strand
GTACTGAGTCTTCAGCCATGAAGCCGTCAGCCAGCGGGTCATCAGGCTCTGCGTTGTTGTCGGGCACGGGGTTGTTGTCAGCCAGCTGATTGCCGGCTTCATCGTGGGCCGCCACCTCGCCGACATTCTCCGGTGCAGCTGCCAACTCCGGGCCGGACTCCAGTTCCGGGGCTGCTTCCAACTCCGGGGCGTCGTCCACGGACTCTTCCGCTCCGGCTGCCGCCGCGTCGAAGGGGGCCGCGGCAAACGGAGTGGCGTCAGCGACGAAAAGCTGCGCGTCTACCACCGGGGGCACAGCCTCGGCACCGCTTGGCACGGTGGCGGCCTGATCGCCGTCGTACGTGTGGGAGATCCGGCTCCCCGCAACCCCGGTCAGGATTGTCAACGACTGCAGGCGCACAACGCCTTCGCCCAAGGGCAGGACGAGAGTCCCGTCCTCGGCACCGGGTTCGGCCAGTGCCAGCTCGATGGAGTCGGCCAGCGGCAGCGAACGTTCGCTCCAGGTGGTCACATCGCGGCCCGAAACCAGCTCGGTGCCGGCGCCGGTGTGGGCCAGCAGGGTGATGTCGCCGCGCAGGATGGCATGCAGCCTGTCGCTTTGGACCACGACGGCGAAGTCAGGCATGCTCGTCAAGCCCGTGCCAAATTTCTCCGTCACCTCGTTGAGGAGGCCGTGAATTGTGGGCTCCTGGCCGAGGTAGTCCCAAAGGTGCTTGACGATGGCCGGATCGGTCTGTCCGTCCAGGACTACGACCGATCCCGAGCGCACAATTCCAAGCCAGGAACCTGTACTGTACGTGGTGCTAACCATGATTCTCCTCGTGCAAGGTGGCTGCAGCATGCTCTTGCGCTGCAGCGGATGGGACTGGCTGGGCTTGTTTGTCGGGGGTCCGCACGGATTCCGGGATCGATTCCAACACATGGCCGGGAATGGTTTCCAGGACTGCCTGCGGAGCAATCCCGTCCGGCGGAAGTATCCGCGGCAGGGTGTCGTCATCTGCGGTCACGGCAGCCATCTGGGCCGTGCGCGGCTTGTTCAGGGTATCGTCCCCGGCAGCACTGTTGAGATGGCTGGCGTCGACCACGATGACAGTGATGTTGTCCCGGCCGCCCGAGCGCAGGGCCGCCTGGATGAGCGAATCGACTGCGTCCTGGGGGTGGCTCAGCGTGCTGAGCGCCCTGTGGATCTGGCTGTCGCTGAGTTCACCCGACAGCCCGTCGGAGCAGACGAGAATCCTGTCACCCTCTTCAACGGGCACAAGCCAAAAGTCTGCTTCCGTGTCCGATCCGGCACCCAATGCCCGTGTCACCACATGGCGGCGCGGATGGACCAGGGCCTGCTCCGGCGTGATGAAGCCGCCGTCGACAAGTTCCTGGACTTCCGAGTGGTCCACGCTGATCTGCCGGAAGATGCCCTGGCTCAGAAGGTAGGTCCTGGAGTCACCGACGTTGAAGACGAGCCAGTACGGGACGCCTCGTTCCTCCACCAGGACCACGCCGGTGACGGTGGTGCCGGCCTTGGCGTTGGTGAGCTCGCGGATCCGTGCGTCGGCTTGGTGCAATGCCTGCTGCAGGTCCGACGCCGTCGCCGTCCTGGATGCGGCGGTGAGGAATCCCTGCTTGCTCAGTGTGGCGATGCATTCGCGGCTGGCCACTTCGCCTGCTTCGTGCCCGCCCATGCCGTCGGCGACCGTAAACAAGGGATCCGCAGCCAGAAAGGAATCTTCATTTAGTTCCCGGCGCAAACCTCGGTCGGTGCCAAAACCAAAGCTGAGCCGCAGGCTCGATGGGGTTTCTTCCGCGTTACCGTCTGCCGGGGTCACGCGCGCCCCACCACGAACGACCTGTCGCCAAAGTGAACCTTGGAACCAACTTCGGCCAGTGCGGGGCTGCCGCCTGTCAGCGTGGTGGTCGCGCCGGCGGTGTTGGTGACGGCGCTGCCGTTGGTCGAATTCCTGTCGGTCACCCAGAGCCCTTCCCCGCCCACGCGAAGGTGAAGGTGTGTCTTGGACACGGATCTGCTGGAGTCCTGAATCGAGATAAGGCGCGAAATCATCTCTCCATCGTAACCGGCGGGGTTGCGGCCAATCAGCGCCACAGTGCTGATGTCCTCGGAACGGCCGTCGTCAAACGTCAGGCGCAACGCTGGATTCTGAGCCACCGGCCGGACCCGGGTCTCCCCTGCGTCCTCGCCCGGATTGGCGGCTGGCGGCTGGCTGGCAGCCGGTCGTGCGGTTGACTGGGATGCAGCCTGGGCTGCCTGCTGGGCTGCCGGAGGAGCCGGCGGTGGCGCAGAAAACGCAGGATGTCCGGTCTGGGCTGGCGGCGCGGGCTGGGCGGTGTTAGGGCCCGATACAGAGTTTTGCTGCTGCTGTGACTCGCCGAACTGCGGCTGTTGTGCCTGCGCTGGCTGCTGCCCGTGGGGCTCCGGCTGGGTGTTGCGAATAGCACCAGGCACCGACGTGATGGGGCCTTGGTCCACAGGCATCCGGTTTTGCGGAGCCGACGACGAGGCGAACGGGCTGTCCTGCTGTGCCGCTTGGCCTTGGGGCTGCCAACCTTGCTGTGGCTGGCCCTGCTGGCCCTGACCCTGTTGACCCGGGAACTGTCGGTTCTGGAACTGCTGGTTCTGGAACTGCTGCTCTTGCTGGCCCGGGAACTGCTGCCCCTGGTCTTGCTGGCCTGGCTGGTTCTGGAACTGCTGGTTGGGGAACTGTTGGTTCTGCAATTGCGTGTTTTGCTGGCCCCACTGGCCCTGGTTCTGCTGGTTTTGCGGGTTCTGCTGGTTTGGCTGATTTCCGAACTGTACGGCCGGAGGCGCAAAGGGGTCGACGGCGGCGTCCTTCTTCCTTTTGCGTCGCCCGCCCCGGGTGGGCGTGTCGGCAGCTGCGGGTGCGGGTGCGGGTGCGTCGGCGGGTGCAGTTGACTGGCCGCCCGAAAATGCCGGCGCAGCGGCGGGGCTCGTCGCCTGGCGGGCCAGCGGGGACCTTACCTCCGAAATGGTCGGCACCGCTGCCGGGACAAAATTCTCCCGTTCGGCGATCCCGCCCGTTTCCAGGGGGTCGCGGCCGGTCTTCACGTTAAAGACCAGTGTGTGGGCGACCTTGTCGTGCCAGCCTTGTTTCTTGTCGTTCGCGTCCCACGCGTTGGAAATGATGACCAGCAGCGGTCCGATGGTGGGAATGATGCCGCTCACCGCGATGATCAGGTAGCGCAGGAAAATGGCCAGCAGTCCTGCCGGTCGCCCTTCCATGTTTGTGGTGCGCAGTCCCAGCATGACGTTGCCGGGAGTCTTGCCCGCCCTTGCTTCCCACAGCCACAACCAAATGCCGTAGCCAACGGAGAGCAGGCTTGCGATGCCCGTGAGGATCAGCAGCCAGGTCAGGTCGAGTTGGACGAATTCGCCCACCTGCGTTGTCTTGATCTTGAGGGCACCAATGCCGGCAGCCACACCGATCAAAATACCTGGCAGCACCCCGTCGATGATTTTGGCGGACAACCGTCGGCCCGCCCCGCCAACGGACAAGGCGGTGGCGGCCGCCATGCGAGGGTCGACTCCGACTTGTTGCGGGGCCACCAACGGAGCCGTTGTTCCCATCCCCACCGGAATGATGCCTGGCACCGCGGACGACTGGGAGTTCGGAGCTTGTCCGCCCCATTCGTTTGACGGCCTGCCATCACGCGTCGAGCCGCCAGGTGCCAGGCCCGGCGTGATGGTTGGAGCCAGCGCGGCGTTGGCGTTGCCTCGGGCACTTCCGTGTCCGCCGGCAAATGGGCTGCCGCCGGGACCGCCCAAGGGCACAGATGAAGGCGCCGGCGTGGCAGCCCGGTTCGTCACGGTCGTTCCGCACAAGGTGCAGAAGGCCGCGCCGGGTGGGATCGCCGCCCCGCAGTTCCGGCAGGGATCCGCCACTTTTTGCGCCATTTGCTTAGTACCCTTCTTAGGATTTCTTCAGAAACCGTGCCAGCGTGGAGCGTTTTGCCGCCCCGCCCTGGCCATGTGCCACGCCATTGCTGTTTGCTGCGTCGCTGGTCCGAAGACTGCGCTCACGTGTTTTGTTCCCGGCCCGTGCTTTCGCATCAGCCAGCAGCGACCGTGGGGAGAACTTTGCCCGTTGCCGCTTCCAGAATCCTACCGACCCTGTCATGCCCTTGACGGAGTGGTCCACGTTTTGCCAGTACGTGGCGACTTCATCTTCGCTGGGCTGGCCCGGGCCGAAAATGGCTGCGTCCGCTCGTTCGGCCAGCAAGGCCGTGCTTGTTTGGCTTGCCGGGAAGGCATTGTAGAGCGACACAGCCGTCTCCCGACGGGTGCCGTTGTTGTCCACGCCGGCGCCAAGGTCTGTTGCCAGGCTCAACACCTCCGACCAGCCACCGCCCACCCGGTCTGTGGGCAGTCCGGTGGTGTGCCGCTTCTTTCGACGTCTGGTTTTGAGCGCAACGATCAAAATCAAGGGCAGCGCAATGATCGCAATCGGGATGGCTGCCACCCCAACGATCATCAGGATTGTGCCCCACATGCCGGCCTGATTGTTCTTCTTGCCGTCGGTGTCGAGCGCGTCAGGTGCACTGTCAGGAGGAAGATCGGCCGGTTCCTGCGGCGGGGGCGGTGGCTGCAGCACCTGCGGCTTCGGCTTCGACGCGTTTTGCGGCTCAGGCGGGTTGGGGACATGGTCCTTGTCCGGCGTCGGATTGAACGACACCCAGCCTCGGTCGGCAAAGTTCACTTCAACCCACGCATGGACGTCCGATCCCTTGACCTTGACGGTGTCGGCGCCGTTGTTGGGGTCCTTTTCGTCGAGGTAGAAACCCATGACGACACGGGCTGGAATGCCCAGATGGCGGGCCATCAGCACCATGGCGGTCGCGTATTGTTCGTCGTCGCCGACCATTTCCTTGCCGCTGAGCAGCTTGGTGATGCGTGCCGCGCTGTGGCCGGAGTTCGACGTCGTTTGGCCTTCCAGTCCGTTGCTGAACTTGCCTTCACGCTGCAGTGCCCCCTCCAGCGCCTGGACCTTTTTCAGGGGCGTGGCTGCGTCACCGACGATGTCGTTGGCCTTGGTGCCAACAACCGGCGGCACGTTTTCCAGCTTGGGCAGCCGGACGGAACCAAAATCGGCCCCGGCCAGCTTGTCGCCGTCAGCACCGGGGAACTGCACATCCATGCTGTACTCATCCCCCTTGGCCACGCCGGCCAGATTGAGCGCGGTGCCCGACTCCTTGTTCAGGTACAACGTCGGTGTCTCGCCTAGGGCACTTTCGTAACTGAGGCTCTGCGCCATCGAAACACTGGGGATCCAGACGTCACTGTATCCGTCAATGACAAGGTCGACGGCGGTCCCGTTTCCGTCGCCGCTGTTGGCTGGCAACTTGGCGTCACCAATCGGGGCAAAGGAGGCGGAGCTGTTGGGATCAACGTTGAACACGACGCCGTCGTAGTTGTCCATGGCGGCGATCCGGACCCGGCCGTTCTTGGGCAGGCCCGCAACGTCGAACAGGACGGTGTCCTTTTCATTCTTGACGTAATCGCGGAACTTGGTGAGCGGGGACGGCAGTTCGTGGAGGTCAGGCGGCGGGATGACTGCATCGCGAAGAACCTCGCGGCTCGCATTGCCCGTCAGTGCCGGGGCTGCTGCCATGGTCACGGCACCGGCGACCAGGATCACTCCGGCAGCCATGCCGATGCGGCGCAGCAGTGAGGTGCGCGCGCCTGCCGTGTCCTGGACCTGCTGATTGGCTGAAATTGACCCGGCGGTTTCACGACGGAGCAGTTCATGCCTGTACGCGAGCCAGGCGATGGCGCCCACTGTCAACAGTGATCCGCGCAGCACCGGAAGAAAGACCTCGGCCGTGCCGAACAAAATGGCGGTGAGGAACAAAACAACCACGGGTACCATCGCCCAGTAGGCGTTGCGCAGTCGCCAAGCGAGAGTGCCGGCAACAATGGCCGCCACAAAGGCCGCAAGGTAAGGAACAACCATGACGTCCACGCTGGTTCCGACAGGTGCCGCAAGTGTCAGCAGTTGTTTCCAGGAGAGCATGATGCCCAGCAGGAGTCCGCGCAATGAGGAAAGGCTGGGAATGAAGCCAAGAATGGCCTCATTCGGTGCGGCCAGGGCGCTGCCAAAGAGCATGTAGACCATAAAGCCGAGCCCGACCATGGTAATCAGGCCCAGACGCCAGTGGGATCCAAGGGCGGCCACTCCCAGGCCCAGCACGATGGCACCAAAACCTGCAATCAAATACTGCGGATCGTGGCCAAACGTCGGGCCAAAACCGAGGACGGCGACGCCGAGCAACACTGCCAGCACGGCTCCGTCGATGAGGAAATGCCACCAAATCCGTCCTCCGGCAAACGCCGAAGGACTGCGGGCTGGCGCGGTCGGACTCGGGCGTTCCTGCACCTGGGCCCGGCGCTGGGTTCGGCGTTGGGCACGGGTTTCCCGCTGGGATGCTGCCTGATTTTCCTGCGGCTGTGCTGCCGCGCTTCTGCGGGCGCTCACGCGACAGCCTTCCTGAGCACTATGGCCAGATCGTCCAGATCGCCCAAGGTCAGGACGGTGAGATCTGCAATGTTTGCGCGTGCCGGTTGCGCCCCTGAATAGCAGCGCACGGCAAAGGCGCGAACTCCCGGCGGCACAGAGGCGGCGGCACTGCGCAACTGTGCGGGAGTGACCTTGGAACCAACAACGAAGAACACCGCTGAGGCGTTGGGGACGGCATCGGAAAGCGTGCGGGCCAGGTCCACGGAGGTGCCCCGGCGGCTGTGGCCTTGCAGCCGCGTCATGTCGTCGAGGAGGTTCCTGCCTGTTTCACAGCGAATGGGTCCACGCTGGGTGATCACACTCAGCTCGCGGTTTTCCTTGATCGCCTGGCGGCCCAGCGAGGCCGCAGCCGAGATCGCCAACTCCAGGTCGTCGTCGTGCACGTACTCATCTGTATTCACTGACAGGGCCACTGCCATGTGCGAACGGCGGGTTTCCTCGAACTGGCGGACCATCAACTTGCCCGTGCGGGCAGTGGTTTTCCAGTGGATGTGGCGGCGGTCATCGCCGGGGACGTAGTCGCGCAGCGCGTGGAAGGCGATGTCGGAACTTGAGAGATCCTTGGTGGTCAGCCCCTCAAGATCCTTCAGGAATCCAGCCGCGGGGCCGTCGAGGGCCGTGGTGCGCGGGTGCACATAAAGATCTGTGGGATCGGTCCACAGCACCTGGCGGCGCAGAAGCTGCAGGGGGTCAGTGCGCACGGAACGCACGGGTCCCACCGTAATCACTGCCCGGCGCGTGGTGGGAATCGTGAAAAGGTCCTCATGGACTTGCCCCGCGTGCATCCGCGGCAGGTGGAACAGCGCAGTTGCCTGGCCCACCGGAAGTTCCAGGGCGGCGGGCAGCACAGTGCGCGGGGACGTGTTTGCGACGGCGATGCTGCCCACGGCGTTGTCACCGACGGCCACGCGGGTGCGTGCCATGTCGAGCTTCACCGCATACATCGACTTGCCGAGGATGAAAGCGATGGCAATCAACAACAGCAGCACCGCAAACAAGGCTGCGATCTCGGCTTCCTGCCAGCCAAAGACTGCGCCAAGAATCCACAGCACCAAGGCAGCACCCATGACCACAAATCCCAGTGTGCTGATCGTTGCGAGCACGGGAGTGACGTAGCGCTTGCACCAGGCAATGACTTTGGCCCACACCGGGGCAACGTAGATGTTGGCGACCTTGCCCGCTTCACGCCACAGGGACGTGGGGTGCAGGCGTGTGGGTGTGCCTTCGCGGTGGAAGGGCCGGGAAAGAAACTTCCCCACCTTTCCTGCGTTGGACTTCATGCTCATCTTTAACCTTTAACTGGATGTGCTGTCGCTGGGCATGCTGTGATGCTGGCCCGGCGTCAGGCCGAGGCCCGTTGCTGGGGAGCAGCAACGTCCGCCAGAATGCGGCTCAGAACAACTTCAGGCGTGGCCCCGGCAAATTCAGCTTCGGGATCCATGACGAAACGGTGCGTCCACACGTAAGGTGCAAGTTCCTTCACGTCGTCAGGCAGGACATAGTTGCGGCCCCTCCCGGCCGCCCATACCTTGGCGATGCGAACCATGGCGATTGCACCACGAACCGATACGCCCAGTCGCGTTTCAGGAGCGTTGCGGGTCTCCTCGCAGAGGCGTGAAATGTATTCCAGCACAGCCGCATCGGCGTGGGCGGTGGAAGCCAGGTCAGCCATTTCGGCGACAGCTTGTGGGGTGATGATCGCCTGCAGCGTCGAAGTCCTGTCACGCTGGCCAGAACCGGAGAGCAGCTGAACTGTGGAGGCGTGGTCCGGGTAGCCGATGGAGGTCTTAATCAGGAAGCGGTCAAGCTGGGCTTCCGGCAGCCGGTAGGTGCCCGCCTGCTCGATCGGGTTCTGGGTGGCCAGCACCATGAATGGACGGCCCGTCTCATACGTGGTGCCGTCCATTGTCACGCGGGACTCTTCCATGACTTCCAGCAGAGCCGACTGCGTCTTTGGCGACGCGCGGTTGATCTCATCGGCAAGCACGATGGTGGCGAAGATCGGACCCTTGTGGAATTCGAATTCCTGCGACTTCTGATCGTAGATCATGACGCCGCTGACGTCGGAGGGCAGCAAGTCGGGTGTGAACTGGATGCGTGAATTCGTACCCTTCACGGTTGCCGAGATCGCCCGAGCCAGCATGGTCTTGCCTGTACCCGGAGCGTCCTCCAGCAATACGTGACCCTCGGCAAGCATCGCAGCAAGTGTCAGGCTGATGACGTGAGACTTACCTAGGATTGCCTGACCAACGTTGGACACGAGCTTTTCAAACGTTCCTGCAAACCACGTGGCCTGTTCCGGCGTCATGGACATAGTTCATCCTCTTTCAATCTTGATAATTCGTACGTTGCTTGCAGCAAAACCTGCACCAGTTTATCCACTAATTGGTCTTATTGGCGATCGGGTGACTAAGCAGGGACGCAGGAACTGGCGGTTCGAGCTCCAAACAAGGTCCGACGATTGCTGAGCAACCAGCAAACATTTACCTTCCGGAAACCCAGCCGACCGGCAGGACTCTGCGGATGCTTCCACACGGAAACCGCCGGATCAGACTGCTTCTGCCCTATCTTGCCCACAGCAGCCATTCCATATTCAGTGCCGTCCCGACTGCATTATCCATCCTAAAGAATGCCAGACGTGGTCCTCCGGCGGCATTGTCCGTTTACACTTTGCCAGCATTTCGGATGACATCAAAGTCCCCAGTAACGGTTGCGCGGCCACAGTCCCTCCTTTGAATCCCCTATTTCGATGCAAGAAGCAGCTGCGATGTGAGCTTCACCAACTGCCCTCCCCCGCAGCGACAAAAAGCCTGACGCCCCCAGGAACTGACAAGGGCAATCAGGCTGTTTCACCGACAAAGCGGCGGTTCAGGTCAAACAACGCAGATTCGTCACGACAAGTCTGGATGGCTGACGAGGTAGTTGGCGAGGGTTTCTTTGTCGAGGGCGGCTTGTTCTTCGTCGGTGGGGAAGGTGCCTGGTGGCGGTACTGGCAGGGGCCGGGCGTAGGGGTTGTCGTCTTGGTCCGGGCCCGGGATGTCTGCCTCGTCCAGGAACGCGAAGTCCAAGAAGTCCTCGAAGTCTTGGAAGTCCTGAGGCTCTTGAGGATCTTGAGGATCTTGGAAGTCTTGGGGATCCTGGGGGTCGTGGAACTCGGCAGCGCTTTCGGGGTCAGCCGTTTGGGGGTCAGCACTCGCGGGGTCAGTGGTGTTTTGGTTGGTGGTCTCGTGGGTGTCTGGTTGTCCGAGGGTCTCGTTGATGTGTGTCTTCAACCATTCCGGGTAGACCGGTGGTTGCGTATCGCCAATCTCGGGCGGGTAGTACCGCCCCGTTGGTGAGGTCCAGGCCACCCGTCCGTCGACCATGGCCGGGGTCCAGCCACGCAGGCGTACTGCTTCACGTTCCGGGCTTTGATCGGTACGGCATTCACCGGTACGGGTCCTGTCGTCCTTGAAGTGCTTCAGCACATGATGGCGATGGCAGAGCGTTTCGAGGTTGTCGTAGATGGAGAGGCCGCCGTGCTCGAATTTCTTGAGGTGGTCGATCTCGCAGTTCGTCGCTTTCGCCAGACACCCGGGGAACTGGCAGTACTCGTCCCTGATCTGCAGCATCGTGCGCATCTCTTGGCTGATCCGGTAGCGTTGCGGAGCCACATCGAGAGGTTCATTGCTGATCGGATCAACCAACACCCGCAACAACGACGGCGACCCTGCCGCCAGGTGCCGGGCGACTTCCATGCTCAGCGGACCATAACCTTCCAACCACGCCGGCTCATTCGTGGCCCCCAACAACGACAACGCAGGAATCAACAACACCGGTGCAACCTGCGGCATCGGCGGCCACACCGGCCCCACCAAACAAGCACCACCCCCGGTGGCACTGAAACCAGTGCCGGCACCGGTGCCGGTGCCGTCTCCAGTGGTGGTGTTGCTCGCAGTTGTCCCCTCACCACCGGCAATTGAGGCCAAGTTCGCACTGGTGCTGGTGCTGGTGGTGGCGTTGTTGGCGCTCGAGGGGGCTGGTGTGAGGGTTGGTGGTATGGCGGTGGGGTCCCCATCGGGACTGTTGCGGATATCGGGGTCCTTGAATCCGGGATCGGAATAGTCCGGGTCGTCAAAGACAGGCACCCACCTGTCAGGAACCACCACGACATCACGGTCCTGCCGGGCTACATAGTCCCAGTCCGGGTCACGATCACGGATCGGGACGGGCTCCGGGGTCGGGTCTGGCCATGGTTCCGGGCCGGGGTCCAGAGGGACCCCGTCGGCGGCCGGGTCGATTGGTTCAAACCACGGACCCTGAGCATCACCAGGGACGACCACGCCAGTGGCGGTACCGGCAGCACCCTCAGCGCCGTTAGCTGCAGCGGACCCAGTCCCCGCACCGGCACCGGCAGGTGCACCATCAGTGGCGGTGGTGGCAGGTGCGCCACCAGTGGCGGTGGTGGCGGCATTGGAAGTGCCGTCAGCGGTGCCGGTGGAATTGGTGGTGGTGTTGGGTTGGGTGGGGGCGTAGATCTGGTTTTCGGCCATGGACTGGTTCAGCAGCAGGGCCGCGGCGACATCAGCCCTGAGCTGTGTCAGGGTCCTCTCCTCGTGCGGTCCCTGGGCTGCCTGGGCAGTCAGAGTGCATTGAGCCCAGATAGCCTCCACGGTCGGTGCTGGTGCATACAAGCTCAACCACGACATCCCGTCCCGGGCACGAGAAACACCCAAGCGCCGCTGGCTATACTCACGCCGCGTCTTGGGCGTGATCGTTTCCGGGTAGAACCGTTCCCGGCGGCGCCGGGCCTTCTCCCGGAAACTCGGCAGCGTGGCACCGGCAGCTTTGCCGAGCAAGACCTGCTCAAAAGCATCAACAGTTTCCTGCCCCAGGCCGGCTTCACGCAGCAGGCTCGTTTCTTCGGCGATGATGACCGCGTAGTCCCACCCCAACCAGCCACTGCTCAAACCCTCCATCGTGGCCGGTAAATAGTTCACGAGCGTGCCAGCATGCAGAATCAACTGCCCCGCCACTGCCTCGGAGACCGACAAGATCCCGGCCAAGTCAGCCCGCATCGACATCAACGAGATATCGCACTGCCAAGAATCAACAGCAAGAATACTGCCCTCAAGAACAGCCGTGGACTCCAAACGGGCAATCAACACAGCCGCCAACGCCGCGCACTGATTCTGATGCTTATGCAACGCCGCGATCGCGTCCGTGCAACCATCCATCAACGCCCGCGCCCCCTCCAAACGGGACTCCACCCCACCAACACCAGCCGAAGCCGAACTAGGGGAATCAACGGAACCAGCAGATGGGCCAACACCAGCGGCGGGGTCAACAGCTTCAGCAGCGGCGGGCTGAGCAGTGTCAACAGAGCCGCGACGGGGGCCGCAGTGGCGGAGATCGGGAACCGGCAGATCAGGCAACCCGGCCATCGCAGCAATGTCAGTACCAAGGGGTTCAATGGAAGGAAGAGCAAGTCCAGCAATCAGGTCCGCCACACTCACTGTGGTGGATGAACCATCCCGGCCAACCGGGAAATTCACTGAACTACCCATACCACAATAGTAGCCCCCTTGTATGGGAAAGAGAAGACTTTTTGGATCTTTCTCAAATATATTTCTGAAGCTTTATCGACGGGAATGTGGGCCCACCCAGCTCGCCCCAACCTGCCCCGCGAAGCAACCAACCGCCCAATGAGCCCATGAAAAGGCCCCCGTGCCTGTCGAGAATTTCCAACAGGCACGGGGGCTTTCACGTCAGACCCAGCGAGTCAGTCCTAACACTCCGGCATGCCCTTTGGGGTCGGCTGGTTAGTGGACAAGGCCTTCACATAGCTCCATTCACTGTATCCAGACGTGGTGATGTGGTACCACTTGTGGTCATCATCTCTGGCCCCCCAATACTTGTAGCAGTTGACCTGTACCGGAGTGTCGGCTTTCAACCACTGCGACCCACAGTAGGCCGGGGTGCCGGGGGTAAAGTGGTCGCCGCTGCCCGAGGCCTTTTCCAAGCAGCTTTGTGGGTTGACCGAAATAGTCCAAGACGTCGGCTTTGGCGGCGTCTTGGCCCCGCTCTTGGGCTTCACGGTTTGGACGGGCCCGTACTGGCCGATGGAGTTCACAGACCGAGCCTCAATGGTGGCCACTTTGCTGTACCCGCCAGTATCGACCGTCGCATTGCCCCCGGTGGTCTTGGCGGACCAGGCACCCCCATTGACGCGAATCTCCACGGCCTTGGCGTCCACGGCCCCGCCGGGCATGCTCCACGAGTAGGAAACAGTCGTTTTGTCCTGGGCCCCGTTGGCCCCCGTAAGTCCGGCCGTCCCCGGCGTGCCATACGGCGTCACGGCGTTCGACGGCGGCGACGCACTTCCAGCGCTGGCGAAGACTGAGGACTTGGCCCGTACCGTGACGGTGGTGGCGGCGCCATTGGTGGCAGCAAGCACATCCCCCGGTTTCACCGGAATGTCGCTGCCGCCCGGCGTGACGTTGGCAAGGTAGGTCATCTCGCCCGCCGTGGCCCCACCCAAGGCAGCCCCGGTGAGCGGTGCGAAGTCAACTGTCACTTGTCCTCCGGAGCCTCCCGTATTGGCCAAGGCTATTGCAGGTGCAGCCACCTGTCCTGGCTGGCTCACCGATCGCCAACCAGGCGATGCCGGACTCACCTCCGAGGATGCCACCTCGGTGGCCACCTGCACCTTGAAGGTGTAGTTGGCAACCGCGTTTGGCAATGACAGCGTCTGGCTGGTCTGCGTGGTGGTGATGGAGTCGGTTTGCGCTCCGTCCAAATAGGTGAAGAGCGTGTACTGTTTCAGCTCACCGCCGTTGAGGTTCGGCTGGGTCCAATTCACCCGCATCTGGTTTTGATTGCCCACCTGGTCCACCAGGGCAGTCGTCGGCGCAGCCGGCGTAAACGGTTTGCCCGCAGGCTTCACAGCCCTGCCTGCATATTCGCTCCAGTCCGACGGCTTCTCTGATTTGTTTACTGCCTGCACGCGGAAGGTGTATTCGGTTCCGTTTGTCAGGCCTTTCCAGACGTACTTGTTGCCCGTGAGCCTTGTCTTCTGGGGATTCTGTCCGGCCGGCGCGGGGGAGATCTCCACGTTGAAGGACTTCACCGCCGAGTACTCACCCACTGGCGTCACCCAGCTGACCTCAAGCTGCTTGTCCCCCCGCACAACGGCAGGCGGGGCAGGCTTGTCAGGCTTCTGGTCAGGCGTCGCCGAGACAGAGGCTTTCGAAAAGGCGGACTCCCCCACAGCGTTTTTCGCGCTCACGCTGAAGGTGTAGGGCTTGGCATTCTTCAGACCGGTGATCAAACAGGTGTTGGTGGCACATTGCTGCGTAACGCCGTCGTTCCTGTTGACTGTGTAGCCGGTCAGGGGCGATCCGTTGTCCACGGGCGCGGTCCACTTCAGCATCACAGACTTGCTCTTGACCTCTTCCACAAGCGGTGTGGCAGGAACCGCCGGCTTGCCCTTCACGTTCAAGGTGATGCGCCCGTCAACCCGGCGATCGGGGTCCTCCGTCTTGTCTGACACCGTGTAGCTCACAACCACATTGCCGGTGAAATCGGCCGGCGCCTGCACAGTGACATTGTCCCCGGCAAAGGCGACCTGGGTGCCTGGTGCACCAGTCGTCATTTTGGCGTCAACAATTTTCAAGGGACTGTCGGGGAAGGGGTTCACGTCATTGGCCAAAACCGGGACAGTTTCCAAACGGCCTGCGTGGGCGTCGGGAACGGAATCGGCATTGGCGACGGCCTTGGGCTTGGTCGACGACGACACCTCCACCTTCACCTCGGCGGTGACGGGCGGGTTGTGGCCGTCGTCCACCGATATCCCCAGCGCCTGCACGGAGCCAAGCGCGGCGTTCTTTTCCGCCTCAACGGTGAGGGTGCCGCCGTCGAGCTTGGTCTTCAGGCCCGCCGGCGTGTCACCCGTCAGGGCGAACTTCAGCGCGTCCTTCTCGGGATCGCTGGCCAGCAGCGCAAGGTCCACGGCGCCGGATTCCAGCTGGGCGACAGTGAGCGAGGTGCCTTGGAGCTTCGGCGGCAGGTTCTTCGCAGGCGCCGGAGCGACCTCCGTCATGATGGTCAGTGTCGATTTCAGCCCGTCGGGGTCGTCCGGACCGGTGCCGTCGGTGACCTCAAAGGTGATGGATCCGGGGCCAAAGAAGTCAACGTTGGACTTGTAGTTCAGCCCGGCCCCGTCAGAGGTGACGGCATCGGCGCTGTTGGCGCCGATCATGCTGACCTTGTCCGATTGGGTGATCCGCGGCGTGCGGCCGTCACGGACCTTGACGTACTCGCCAAGTTTGGCCACGGCGGATTCCCCGGCCTTGACCTTGATGACCTTGTTGCTGGCCAGCACCGGGTATTGCGCGTCCAGACCCGGCACCCAAACAATGGCTGTGGAGGCCAGCTTGTCCTGGTCGGTCACCGTGTACGCCACCATCTGCGGTTCAGCCGTCAAGGTGATCTGCAGAGTCCCGTCGGAGTTCACGGAGGCATTCGGGGTGGGCTCCGTCAGTGTCACGGCAAGTTCGTCTGACACCCCGTCGGGGTCCTCGTCGTTTTTCAGCACCGGAACTTTGACGGTGTTCTTGCCAAGGGCTTCCTCGACGGTGACCTCATCATCGCGGGCAATCGGTGCCCGCAGCGGCGCGTCGGGGGGTGACATCCATGCGGATGTTGGCCGTGGCCGTTGCGCCAGAGGGGTCGCTGACCGTGTAGCCCATGGTCGCGATGCCAGTGGCCCCCGGGCTTGTCAGCAGCACCCGGCCAAGGTCAGTGACCGACGGAGCCATTTCTTCGGGCCCGTTGAAACCTTTCTTGTCCACAAACAACTGGTCGGCGTCGGGATCGCTGTCATTGAGCACCACATCAAGGGCGACCTTGCGGCCGGGACGCATTGAAATAAAGTCATCGGACGCTGCGGGCGGACGGTTGATTGAATCCTCCGGGGCAATGCCCACCTCAACCGTGCCGACGGCTTCGGCACCCAACCGGTCCCTGACCTTGTACGTGAACTTGTCGGTGCCGGCGGCACTGCCTGCCGCCGTGTACAGGATGAATCCCTTGCCTTCCACGGCTGTTCCCAGCGTTGGCGGGACCTCCACACCTGCCAACTGCACAGAGTCGCCGTCGGGGTCTATGCCGTCAAGGGGGATCTGAATCTTGGTTTGCGCGCCAGCGATCACCCGGCCCTGAACATTCTTTGGCGCCGGGGGCAGGTTCCGCTCGGGATCCTGAGCAACGATGTTGATTGTCACCGAGGCCGAGTCCGACTGGCCCGAGTCGTTGGTGACCTTGTAAATGGCGCTCACGGATCCGGGCGTGTCCCCTGCCAGGAAGCGCAGCGAGTCCTGGTCCACCCAGAGCCTCCCGGCCGCTTCATCGGGCCCCTCCACAATTTCGGGATGCTTCAGCGTGTCCCCGTTGGGGTCCAAGTCATTGGCGAGCACGGGAATGCGCACCACGTCCCCCGCACGGACATCGACGACGTCGGGACGCGCCACCGGCCGTTGCAGAGTGGACGCTGCCGGAATGCGGACGACGGCGACGGCACCGGTGGAGGTGCCCTGGCCGTTGGAGACGGTGTAATGGATGGTGACGGGAAAACCCGGGTCCCTGATGTCGGTCACCTTGAGCACGTTGTGTTCCAGCACCGTCACCGAGACGCCAGCGTCGTCGGGAACGTCAACACCGCGGACGACAAGGACCCCGCCTGCCGGATCGGTGTCGTTGCCCAGCACATCAACCAGGGTGGTGCCGCCCACAGGCAGCAGCGCAATGTCCTTCACTGCGGTGGGAGCAAGGTCCTTCTGCGCCGGAACCACGTCAACACGGATCAACCCCGTCGCGCTTTGCGGCCCGTTGGTGACCTGGTACGTCAGGTACGCGGCGCCCACATTGTCAGAGTTGAAGGTGAAGGTGCCGTTGTCTGCAATCGCGGAGGCGCTGCCGGTGGCGGGCTTGTCCACACTGGCCAGGCGCAGTTCCCCGCCCAAGGGGTCCTGGTCGTTCTTCAAGGGTGCAACGATGGCGTCTTGGCCCACGACAACCCGCACATAGTCGGCATTGGCAACCGGAGGCACACCACCCTCGGGCTTGACGCTGACCTTGATCTTTTTCTCCATAATTGAGCGGGTGTCCGAGACCTTGATCGTCACGGTGCGCAGACCGTTTGAGGACCCGTCATCGGTGTAGCTCAGCTCCCCGTCCGGGGTGAACTTCACCTGTCCGGTGTCCTCTTCGGCGGTGGCTCCGACCAGGAAGATGCTGTCGCCGTCGGGGTCGATCATGTCGGCCAGGACGTTTTGGCTGATGGTCTGGCCTTGGGCCACGACCATCGTGGTGGCCCGCATTGACACGGGCTTTGCATTCTCGGCTTCGGGCACGACCCGCACGTTCACGGTGCCCGGGTCCGTGCCACCGCGGCCGTCGTCGTTTGTATAGCTGAACGATTCGGTGCTGGCTGGCGCATCGGGCGGAACCACCAGCTGCAGCCCGGTCCCGCCGTAGACGGTTTGCAGGGAGCCGGCCTTGATATCGGTGGCGCTGTCGCGCACGGTGAGGACGTCGCCGTCGGGGTCGGAGTCGTTGTACAGCACGGGCAGCAGGGTGGTGCTGCCGGCGCGGACGCCGAACTCGTCTGCTTCGGCCACCGGCGGCCGGTTGGGCTTGGTCCTGTCCGGCAGCGTGTTCACAACATTGGGATCGGCGGAGTCCTTGTCGGCGTCCTCGGAGTTCTTTTGGTCCACACTCAGGTCGTCCCAGTTGTTGACCAGCTGCATGTTGTTGTTGACAAGCCACACGTCGCCGCCGGCCATGTCGTTGAGCACCACAACGCCGCGGTTCTCCCGGAACACCAGGTCCGAGGCCGCCGTCGCCTTGGGAATGCTGACCGGCTTGGACTCGCCGCCGTCACCGCCGGGGCAGTGGAAAAGGTATTTGTTGGAACCGTTCCAGGCACTGTGGACACAGCCGTCCTGCTGCACCGGGGCAATGGGCCGTCCCAGCGAACCAACATCAACGCTTGTGGCATCGCCGCCGTTGAGCGGTTGCAGCACCAGGGCATTGCCGGTTTCCAGCGCAACAAAGTCGCTCTCCTTGCTGCGCTGTTGCAGCTGGGCACCCTTCGCCGAAGGAACCACCACCTGCTTGTTGCCGGGCAGGAACACGGTGCCGGTCCCGGGATCCAGCACCACCGGCTTGTCCCCCACCAGGCTCAGCGTCAGCTTGCCCGCCTCCGGCAGGCCTTCGACCTTCTCGTCCTTGCTCTCCATGACCTTGCCGTCTGCACTGACGGTCACCTGGGTGAGCACCGCTGCACCCGGGTTGAGGACGAAAACTTCGCTCACGTCGTCGTGCGTTTCAAGGGCGACGGCGGCACGTGCGTTGGTGATTTTCGTCCGGATTGGCTTGGTGGTCTTCTCATCGAACGAACCGGCAGCGGAAGTGGGCACGGCCCAGACCTTGCCCGCGGCCGGGTCGGTGATGACGGTGATGGCGCTGCCAAGCGAGATGGTTTTGCTGCCGCCCAGCGCAGTGTCGTCTGTGAGTGTCATGGCGGGCACGTCGACCTGGTTCAGGAGGGTGCCGGAGTCGTTGTCCATGAAGACGGTGCCGGCGTCCTGGAGCACGTCGAAGCCGTCAGTGGTGGCAGTGAACCCGCCGTCGAGCACCTCGGAGGGGACGTTGAGGTGGCCCACCATGTTGATGCTGCGGTTTGTCACCCAGACGCTGCCGTCGTTGAGTTCCACGTCGGCCGTGCTAAATCCGGGGTAGATCAACGCCCCGGCAACGACAGCCGCGGAGACGACTGCTGCGGCGGAAACGGAGAAGAACCGCTTGCGCGTGTACTTCCCGGCGAAAACGTTCAAAGCCATGAAAAACCCTTAGCTCAGCCGGCTGGTTGGAGCCGGCTGGATGAAACCGCTGAGACCTGTGGTGCTGGAAGTTGTGCCCGTTGTCCCCGGGGCGAAACCACCGTTGCCTAGGCTAACAGGTGACCCGCTCCGGGTTAGCCGCAGCGGAGACTTCCGCCGTTTTCGTCCCGCACTTCCACGTCCGGGCCGTTGACCGCGCGGCCCGCCTGGGGGCCGGTGGACATGACGTACCAGTCGCTGTACCAAGAGTAGAACTGGTCGCCACAGCCGGTCACCTCAACCCAGCCATCAGCGCGATCCAGCCATTTACTGTTGTCATCGATATCAACATCGCCACCCGGAGAGACCACGCCGCCGCACCTCATGGGATTCTGGGCAAAGTTGCTCGTATTCTCCCCTGGACCCTGGGTGCAGGAGTGCCAAGTGCCGCCTATGACTCGGACGAACGTCTTGGGCGGGGCCGGTGGCGGGGCCGACCCGCTCGTCAAGGTCTTTGACGCTTCGGGGCCGTAGCTGCCAACGGAGTTCATGGTGCGTGCTTTAATGGTCACGCTTTTGCTGAAAGCGCCCGTGTTGTGGACGGCGCTGCCGTTGCCGGTCTTGGCTGCCCAGGAGGCACCGCCATCCACGCTAACCTCAAATTTGGCGACATCCACCGCTCCTGCAGGGAACGTCCAGCTGTAACTGACGGTTTGCGTTTCCGCCGCGCCATTGCTGCCGCCCACTCCGGCCGAGCCCGGATTGCCGTACGGGACAACCGTCGCCGATGCGCCCGAGGCGTCGCCGTTCGAGCCCAGTGAACCCGCTGCTGCCACGGCCCGCACAGTCGCGTAGACCCCTTGGCCGTTGGCAGATGCCAATTCCACTCCCGAGGGCACCCCGCACGTCTCCCCCGTGGTGGAGAGCTTGACGCAGTACTGCACCTCGTTGGCCGCATAGCCGTTGAGTTGGGCCGCCGACAGCTCCTGGTAACTGACCTTGACCTTCGCACCGGCCCCGCCCGGATCCAGGATGCTGATGCCGGGAGCGGCCATGACGCCCACCTTGCCAACGGCACGCTGCGCGGCGGAGAGGGGGCCATAGTCGCTGGTGCCGGCCTTGTTTGTGGCCTTCACCCGGTACTGGTAACCCACAGTGGAGGTGTCCACCGAGAATGTTGCGCTGGTGCCGGTCACCGTCTGGGTGATCACAGCTTGGCCGCCGCCTGTGCGTTCAACCTCGTACTTGTTGATGGTGGCGCCGTTCGCAAACGGGGCCGCCCAGCTGACGTTGACCTGGCTGTTGCTTCCCACCGCGGGAGCGGTTTGAACAGCCGGGGCTGCGGGGGCCGAAGGGGCGCCGGCAGGAACCACCGACGCGGAATAAGCACCCCAGTCCGAGGGGTTGGGCGCGCTGTTGACGGCCTGGACCCGGAATTGATATGCCGTGCCGTTTTCCAGTCCCGGCCACGTAAAGGTGTTGCCTGTGAGGCCTGTCTTTTGGCCGTTTTGGCCGGCAGGTGCCGGGGAAATCTGCACATTGAACTTCGTCACCGGGGAGTACTCGCCCACGGGGGTGACCCAGCTGACGTCAACTGACTTGTCGCCAAAAACGGTCGTCGGGGCCAGCGGGGCGTCGGGGACGGTGTCCGGGGTTGCACCCACGGAGGCAGGCGACGGCGCCGAGGTGCCGACGTCGTTCGTGGCAGTGACCTTGAACTTGTACTCCTGCGCGTTGGTGAGCCCGGTGATGGTGCACGTGTTGGTGTCGCACTTTTGGCTGCCCCCAGCCCACTCGACCGTGTAGCCGGTGATCGGGGCGCCGTTGTCAGCCGGCGGGTCCCAGGTCAGCAGCACAGCCTTGTCCTTCTCCGCAACAATTTGGGGTTTGGCGGGCGCGTCCGGCTTGCCCTTGACGGTGATGCGGATGCGGCCGTTGGCGTACCTGTCCTCGTTGTTGGTCTTGTCGGCCACGATGTACCGCACAACCACCGTCCCTTTGTAGTCGGGGTTCGTGTTTACCGTGACGGCGTCATTGACATTGCTGACGGTGACGCCCTCGCTGCCCGTTTCAATCGAGGTCCCGACGACCTTCAAGGGCGTGTCGGGGAACGGGTTCACGTCATTGTCCAGGACCGGGATCACTTCGGCACGGCCGGCGTGCGCGTCAGCTACGACGTCGTCATTGGCGACGGCGGGCGGTGCCGATGAGGAAATGGCGGTCAGCTGGACATCGGCTGCCACGGGGTCGTTGCTCCCGTCCGTGACCTGCAGCTTGACCGTGCCGGTGGCACCCACCTTGGTGTTGTCCGCTGGCGACACCGTCAACACCGTGCCGTCGAGTGACGCCTTGAAACCTGCCGGCGCACCGCCCACCATGGAGTATTTGAACTTCTCCTTGTCGCCCGGATCAATGTCGAAGGCCAGGGGGCCCACATCCAAGGTGGCACTTTCCTGCTGGGCCACCTCAAGTGTTGACCCGGTGAAAGTCGGCGGAGTGTTCTTCTTCTCCTCTTTCTTGTCTTCCTTGTCCGGGGCCTTGGGCGCTGCCGGGGCCGGATCCACCAGCGTCATGACCGTCAGGGTTGACTTCAAACCGTCGGGATCGTCCGGGCCCGCACCGTCGGTGACCTCAAAGGTGATGGACCCCGGGCCGTAAAACTTGATGTCGGAGGCATAGTTGATGCCGGCGCCGTCGCCGGTGATGACGTTCTCGTTTGAGGCGCCCAACAGGGAAATCTTGGCTGCTTCCGTCAGACGCGGCGTGCGCCCCTCCCGGACCTGCACATAGTCGGCCAGCTTCATGACGGCGCTTTCACCGGCCGTCATGCGGATGACCTTGTTGCTCTTGAGCACCGGGTACTGCTTGTCCAGCCCCGGCACCCAGATCACGGCCGTGGCCTGCAGTCCGTCCTGGTCGGTGACTGTGTAGGGAATCATCTGCTCCCCTGCTTCCAGCACCACCCTCACGGCACCTTCGGAGGTAACGGTGGCGGTCGACGACGGCGCGCCGGGGGCCGCTTCGACACTCACCTCAAGCGCGTCGGTAACGCCGTCGGGGTCGGCGTCGTTGTCCAACACCGGGACGTCAACAGTATTTTTGCCCAGCATTTGCTTGACGGTGACACGGTCGTCGCGGGCGATGGGCGACTTCAGCAGCGCATCCGGGGTGACCGTCATGCGGATGTTGGCCGTGGCCTTGGCCCCAAATTTGTCGACCACCGTGTACATCATGGTCGCGATGCCCGGCTCCACCGGGGCGGTCACCAGGACCAGGCCCTTGTCGGTGACCGAGGGGAGCATTTCCTCGGGTCCCGTAAAGCCGTCCTTCACCAGGCCGAGCTGGCCGCCGTCGGGATCGGAATCGTTTAGGAGCACGTCGAGGCCCACCTTGCGTCCGGGCCGGATGGTGATGAAATCGTCCTCGGTGACGGGCGGGTGGTTCATCGTCAGCGGCGGGGCAACGCCCACATCCACGCGGGCGATGGCCTCGGCGCCGAGCCTGTCCCGGACCCGGTAGGTGAAGGAGTCGGTGCCGGCCGAGCTGCCGCCGGCGGTGTAGAAAATGTAGCCGTTGCCGGTTTCCGCCGTGCCAAGGGCCGGCGCCTTGTCGATGCCGACCAATTCCACCGAATCGCCCTCGGGGTCGGTGCCGGCCAGCGGCACGGGGATCTTGATCTGGTCCCCCGCAATGACGCGGCCGGTCAGGTTCTCCGGGGCCGGCGGCAGGTTGTGTTCGGGGTCGGCGGCAATGATCGTGATGTCCACATTGGCGGAATCAAACTGCCCCGAGCTGTTGGTGACCTTGTAGACGCCGGTGAGCTTGCCGGGTGTCTGGCCGGCGATGAAGCGGAGCTGGTTTTGGTCGGCAAACAGCTTGCCGGTTTCCGGATCCCCGGCTTCCACCACCTCGGGTGACTTCAGCACCTCGCCGTTGGGGTCGACGTCGTTCGCCAAGACGGGAATGCTGACAATGTCCCCCGCCCGCACGATGGCCGTGTCCGGCTCAACGCGCGGCGGCAGCACCTTGTCCGGTGCGGGGATCCGGATGACGGAAATTTCGCCCACGGCGCTGCCCGCGCCGTTGGAGATGGTGTATTTGATGCTCAGGGGGCCGGTGATGCCGCGCACGTCGGTGAGTTTGATGACGTTGCGTTCGATGATCGTTGCGGTCGCGGGCGAGCCCTCGGGGACGTCGACGGACTGGATGACAAGCACGCCGCCGGCCGGGTCCATGTCGTTGCCCAGGACGTCGACCAGCACCGAGCCGCCGGCCGGCAGCATGGCGAGGTCCTTGACCGCGACGGGCAGCCCGGGATTGTTGGCCGCCACCACGTCAACGCGGATCAGCCCGGTGGTGCTCATGGGCCCGTTGGTCACCTGGTATTCCAGGTAGACCGCTCCGGGCGCGTCCGCCGTGAACGTCACGGTGCCGTCGTCGGCAATTTTTGACACCGTGGCGTTGGCGGGCTTGGAGACGCTGGCCAGGCGCAACTTGCCGCCGGCCGGGTCCTGGTCATTTTTCAGCGGTTCAAGCACAATGGGCTGGCCGGCGACGGCGCGGAAGAAGTCTGCATTGGCCGCGGGAGGCACCGTGCTGCCGGCCTTGACGTTGACCTTGACCTTGTGGTCGGTGCTTTCCTGGCCGTCTGAAACCGTGATGGTCATCGACTTCAGGGCCACATTTTCGCCGTCGTCGGTGTATTTGAGTTCGCCGTCGGGGCTCGTCTTGATCACGGCGCTGTCATCGTCGGAAACCGCACCGGTCAGGAAGATGTCGTCGCCGTCGGGGTCAATCCAGTCCGTGAGCACGTTCTGGCTCATCGTCCGGCCCTGCTCAACCACCATGGTCGAGTCCCGCAGCCACACAGGTGCCGAATTTTCACTCGGCGGGACCACATTGACCTTCACGTCCGCCCGGGAGGTGGCCCCGCGGCCGTCGTTGACGACGTAGCCAAAGTTTCCGGCGCCGGTTTTCTCCGCCGGCACATTGACCTGCAGGCCCGTGCCTCCGTAGATGGACTGCACGGCCCCGTTGGCAGGGTCGACGGCGGGAGGCTCCACCGTGAGCACGTCACCGTCCGGATCGGAGTCGTTGAACAGGACGGGCAGGATGGTGGTCTTCCCCGCGCGGACGCCGAATGAGTCCGCAACGGCTTCCGGCGGTCGGTTGGGCTTCGTCCTGTCGGGCAGGGTGCTGACGACGTTGGGGTCGGCCGAATCCTTCTCGGCGTTGTCGGCCTTTTTCAGGTCTGTTTTCAGGTCGTCCCAGTTGTTGACGAGCAGCATGTTTTGATTGACCAGCCAGACGTTGCCGCTGTTGATGTCGTTGAGGACTACCACGTCGCGGTTCTTCCGGAACACAAACTCGGAGGTGCCGCCGGCCTTGGGGATGTCAACAAGCTCGCCGCTGCCGTCGCAGGCCAGCACGTACTTGTTCGCGCCCGACCAGGCCGCGTGGACGCAGCCGTTTTGCACCACGGGGGCGACGGCTTTTCCGGTGCCGCCCAGTTCCTGCACCTTGGCGGCCGAGCCGTCGAGCGGTTGGGTGAACAGCGCCGTGGCGGTTTCCAAGGCCGCAAAACTGCCCTCGGCCGTTGGCTGGGCCAGCAGCGCACCTTGGGAGTTGGGGATCACCACGGATTTGCCGCCGGGCAGGAACATCGTCCCCGATTCGGGCGCGAAAACGACGGGCTTGCCGCCGGCAACCGTGACCTGGACGTCGCCAGGGCCGGCCAGCCCCGCAACCTCCGCCCGCTCCTGGGAGGCGACCTTGCCGGCGTCGTTCATGACGGTGGTGACCAGTTCCCCGGCCTCGCTGTCCACGCTGTAGACGGTGTCGTCGGGGGCGGTCACGGAGACGGCGCTGTGCATCCCGGTCAGGATGGGGACGGTGCTTTTGTCGTTGAAGCCGGGCACGTCGGCGTTGGAGACGGCCCAGACTTTTCCGGCGCCCGAATCGGTCAGGGTGACCAGCCGGGTGCCCTGCGAGACTTGTTTGCCGCCGCCGAGGCTGGTTTCGGACTCCATGGCCATCATGGACACGTTCACGGGGTTCAGCAGGCTGCCGCCGTCGCCGCTCATGAACACGTTGCCGGCGTTTTGGACGACATCAAAATTTGTTGTCGTGGCGGTGAAGCCGCCGTCGAGGACCTTCGATTGGTCGTTGAGGTGGCCCACGAGCCCGTCCGCGCGGTTCGTCACCCACACGCTGCCGTCGTTGAGGTCGACGTCGGCTGTGGCGAAGCCGGGGTACACGACGGCACCTGTCACAACAGCAGCGGACAGGACCACTGCCGCGGAGGCCGTAAACAGCTGTTTCTTGTTTGAAAATGTGCCGAAGAAACCGCTCAATGCCATGACTAGCCCTTGCTTCCCCACCAGCCAGGAGAATCGCCTACGAAAAATGTCGGGACTTTGGAAAAAGTCGCCATTGGCATCTTACCGGATTGCTCCAGTTGATGGTCAAAACATTTCTCGCGGGCGGCAGGCGACCCGGGTCCGGACCTTGATGGTGGAGGTTCCGACCCGGGCAACCAGATGCGTCAGCGCTCGGGCACCCAGGACGGTGCGGCCGCCCCTGCACCCGTGAGGCTGTCACAACGGACAAATTGGTTTCCGATCCTGGTCAACGGACATTGCTGATCAGTTGATTGCTGCACGATTCCCCCCAACGTGCCCGGGTCCTGCATTGCAGCGGCCGGGGACGGGACGGCAACCACGAAAAACAGTGCGACGGCGGCCGGGGCCGCCCACCGTGCTGCATGATGTGAGGCATTCATTGTCTTGCCTTTCGACGACGGCTGAACTGATATCTCCACAGTCCTCCGGGCCGCCTCATCCGGCATCGGGATCAGCACCTGAGATGGCGGCCCAAGACCCTGATATTTATGGTCCCCTTCCCGCCCATTCCGCCGCCACCGGTGCGAAACTTGTAGGGTGGTCGAGAACGCGGGCGCCCATGGCGCGGACATCGTGGGGCGGGCAACGGAGCTGGACTCCCTTGGCTCGCTGTTGGCCGGTGCCGTTGCAGGCACGGCCGGAACCCTTGTGGTCTCCGGCGACGCCGGTGTCGGGAAGACTGCCCTTGTTCAGCATGCCTGCGCGTCCTCCACCTTTACCGGCTGGATCTTCGCCGGTGCCGCCCTGCCCCTGTCTTCGACCACCGTCCCGTTTCTGGCGCTGCGTTCGGCCTTCCGTTCGGCTCCAAGGTTCGACGGCGACGCGCGCCCGACGCTGCCAAAGGCAGGTGAGCCACCGCACGACGTCCCCGTTGCGGTCGACGACTGGTTGGAAGAACTCGCCCGGCGCCGCCCCGTGGTGCTGGTCATCGACGACCTGCAATGGGCCGACCAAAGCACCTTGGACGTACTGATGTACCTCATCGCGGGCCCGGCCGACAGACGCCTGGCCATCATTGCCACCCTGCGCACCGGCGAGATGGGCGACGAGCACCCGCTCCAAAGCTGGCTTGCCGACGTCCGGCGCATGCCCCGAACGGGCTGGCTGGGGCTGGGGCCCTTGGACCGACTCGACACAGAGGCCCAATTGGCGCACCTTTTGGGGGCTCCCCCGCACCAGTCGCTGCTGCAGGAAGTCTTCCACCACACCGCCGGAAATGCCTACCTCAACCGGCTGGTCGTTGCGGGCCTGGAGCCCGCGGCCCGCCACTTGCCGGCTGAACTGCCCGCTGACTTGAAGGGCGCGGTTCTGCGGTCCTGGCACAGTCTTTCCGATCGGGCGCGGCGGCTGACCCAAGTCATGGCTGTGGCCGGACGGCCACTGTCCTCGGCGGACCTCGGCGCCGTCGTGCGGCTCGACGGCGGACCGGACGGCGTCCCGGCGCTGCTGCATGAGGCCTCCGAAGCTGGAATTGTGGAGTGCAGCACCGACGGGAACCGCTGGTGGTTCCACCATCCACTGATCGCCGAGGTCCTTCAACAGGGTTTGGACGGTGACGAACGGGCACGCTGGCATGCCCTTTTTGCCACCCATGCGCAAACCCTTCTGGATAGCCAGGAAGACCCGGATTTTCAGTTGCTTGCGGCGCTGGCCCACCACCATGACACATCCGGCCACGCGGCCGAGGCCTACCGCTGGTCCCTGCGGGCATCAGCCGCTGCCGGGCGCGCGGGCGGGGGTGCCGAGATGCTGCGTCTGCTGCGGCGTGCTGTGGCCCTGCGCAGTGGACTTCCGCACGTGCCGGAGAGCCTGCAGGAGCTGTGGTCCAGGCTGCGGATTGCTGCTGAGGAGACGGGCGCCCCGGAAGTTGAGCTGGAAGCTGTCGAGGCACTGCTGGTGGGGACGGACAGCGCGAAACAGCCGTTGGATGCCGCCGAACTGCTGGTGCGGCGCGCACTTTTGCGCTTTGCCACCGGGCGGGTATTCATCTCCCACAGCCAGCTGGACCGTGCCCTGCAACTTGCCGGGGTGGACCCGGTGAGCTGGCAATACGCCTATGCCCTGGCCGAACTGGCCCACAGTGGGCTGTGGAATGATGACCCCGAGGCCCCAACCAAGGCCGCCGAAGCGCTCACAATTGCCCGGGCGGCAGGAAATCCCAGGGCACTTTCCTACGCCCTGACGGCCAACTCCATGGCGGCGCTGCTGGACGGGCGCCCGGAAGAGGCCCGGATCCTGGCCACCGAGGGAGCAGACGCCGCCGCACAGGCACGTGACTTCTGGGCACTGGTCCACGCTACTGTGTGGCGGGCCAATGCAACGGAGGCGTGGAACAGCCAGTCTTTCGCCGAGCTGATGCGTGCCGGCAGGGAGCGATTGGCCAGGCTCGGAGCGCCACATCTGTATCTGGCCAAAATGGCTGCCGAGGAGGCAGGCAGCTACTTGGCGATCGGGCGCTGGCGGGAGTGTGGTCAGGCGCTTCGTGTGGCACTGGGTTCGGACCCCGGAGCCATGGGGGACGTTACAGCCCGGCTGACGGCTGCCAGGCTGGCGGCCTGGCAGGGACGGCAAGGAGAAGCGGAGGCGCACCTGGCCCGCGCCGAGGAACTTTTCTCGCAGACCTCCGAATTCAACAATCTCTGCTTCGCCGCGGTCCGCACCGAAGTCTTGCTCGCAGCTGACCAGCCGGCAACCGCCTACGCCGCGGCCATGGCCGGGGTGAACACGCAGGGACAGCCGCCCACCATGTGTGAATGGCTGATTCCCTGGGCAGCCCGTGCCCTGGCGGATTTGGTCCAGGCGGCCAGGGACGACGGCCGGCCCACCGTGGATGACCTTGCCCGCGTCGACGAGCTGGTCAGTGGCTTTCCCCACGTGTTCCGGGATTTCGGCAATGACACGGAACTATATATCGGACAGGTGGCGGCCTTCAACATGCTGTACGAGGCGGAGGTTGGCCGGGCCCGCGGGAGTGCAGGCAATGCCAAGGAATGGATCCGGACAGCCGACGCCTGCCAGGCAGCAACCCTGAGATGGGAGGAGGCCTACTCCTGCTGGCGGGCTGCGGAGTCACTGCTGCTGCACGGTCACTCCCTGCGTCCGCTGGCAGCCAGGGTGCTCCGCCGCGGACTCGCGCTCGCCGACGAGCTGCAGGCCGGCCCCATCCAGGAACACTTGCGCAAACTCGCCATGGACGCCCGGATCACCACAACCAACCCCGCGGCAGGCGCTGCAGGCCCGGTCCTCGTGCGATTGCCCGGGCTCACGCCGCGTGAGCGGGAGATTCTTGAATTCGTCGTCGCCGGACGAAGCTACGCCGAGATTGCCGCGTCACTGGTGATCAGCGAGAAAACAGTCAGCACCCACATCTCAAACCTGCTGCACAAAACCGGCGCGTCAAACCGCATTGACCTGTCCCGGCTTGCCACCCGGACCCGGGGGTGAGCCGGCGGCGCCGGCAAACCGCAGCAGTCAGTCGATGACCAGGCCCGTGCCCGTGCCGCGTTTGAGCAGCACCGGGGCGATCTCGCCAAAGCCGCGCACATTTTCAACCGGCAGCTGGGTGAGGATGAACCTGTCGTCGTTTCGCAGCGCGGAGGCCGTGACCGAGTCGATGAGCACCGTGCCCGGTTCCGCCAGCGAGGTCAGGCGTGCGGCCAGGTTCACCGTGGGCCCGTAAATGTCGCCGAGGCGTGAGAGCACCCGGCCCCACACCATGGCCACCCTGGCCTCGGGAAGGAAATCGTCGGCCGCCATGGCCTCGGCCAGGGACAGGGAAATCTGGGCGCCGGCCACGGGGGTTTCACAGTTGAACAGCACTTCATCGCCGATGGTCTTGACCAGGCGGCCGCCGCCAACACTGATGATCTCGGCGCAGACGTTCTCAAACCGCTGGACCAGGCGGGCCAGGGTTTTTTCGTTCATGCGCCGGGACAGGGACGTGTAGCTGACCAGGTCGGCAAAGCCAACGGCCCGGGCCAGCGGAAGCGGTGCGTCGTCCTCGCCGCCGTCACGCCCCAGTTCACTGGAGGCGAGGCCTTCGGAGGCCCGCACGGCCAGGCGCTGGATGCCGGCGTTGAGCTGGCGCCGGTAGGAGTACACCAAAAGTTCCTCAAGCGGGGCAATGAGGTTGGGCAGCTCCGACACCACTGCGCGGCGGGCCTCGGCATCGCTGACACCGTGCTCCACCACCAGGTCCTCAACGAGCGCCTCGATCTGCCAGACAGCCATCCTGTCGGTCATTTGGCCGATGGAACGGGTGACGGAGATGGCAGTTTCCTCGGTCAGGAGGCCTTCCCGGACCATGGTGACGACGGTCTGCAGGGCTTCCTGGTCGCGCTGGGTGAAGGCGACGTCGTCGTCCCCCAGGTTGGGGAAGCCCATGGCGCGCCAAATTTTGCGTGCCGACAACAGCGAAACGCCAACCCCGGCGGCAACGTCACGGCGCTTGAGCGTCCGTTCCCCGCCAAGAAGCTGTGTTTCCAGGTCCCGGGTTTGGTTCCGCGAGGCAGGCGGGAGGAGGTTGCGTGCGGCAAGAGGGGACAGCGGCTCGGGTGGATCAGTTGTTTCTTCCAAGCTTGCGCCGCTCCTTCTCTGTCATGCCAACTTCACCAGCGTAGTCCCCCTGATGGGGTGTTTGCTGAATGGACGCCCGGAACACCCTGGTCCAAACATGTTGGGTTTCACCATTAAAGCGGTTCAGCACGGGAACTTCCGCCACCGTGCGCATGGCTCCCCTGTACATGTGCAGCTGCAGGTCCCCGGAACCGACCATTCGCTGCCGCCAATTCTGCACCGGCCGCACCTCCTGGACCTGCTCCAGCACGTGGATCTCCTCGATGCGGCCCCACGGCCCGCGGCGGACAAGCAGCCGCTGGTTGCTCAGGATGTAGCGGGTCCAGGCCCAGCGCAGCACGCGCCGCACCGGATAAGCCAGTTCAAGAATGACCACCACGGCAACCAGCAGCACGATGGCCGGCTCCCGCCAGGGATCGGCACCCGGAGCCCACCCGGCAAAAGGGACCGGCTGCAATTTGGCAAGCGCCGCCGATCCGACAAGCACCAGCAGCAGCCCCACCGTGATGGGCCAGACCAGGATCCGGGAATGCGGCCGGCAGCGGATGACAACCTGCTCATCCTCCAGCAACCAATTACGCATATTTCACCGCGCCATCGGGCCCGGTGCGGCGCAGGTGGATCACGTCCCCGGCGCTGACGGCATGAACTGTCCCGGCCGCGTCGCGCAGCAGCAATCCGCCGTCGGGCCCCAAGGCTGTGGCGGTGCCGTGCAGCATGGCTCCGCCGGGCAGTTCGGCGCGCACTTCCTGGCCCAGCGTGCTCATGCATTCCTGCGCGAGCTCCATGACGCTGCGCCCCTGCGCCCGCCCCCCGGCCAGCGGGCGCAGCGCGTCCCCGCCAACAGCCACAAAGTCGCGGTACAGCTCGGCAAAATGGTTCAGGTACGCGGGAAGAAGCAGATTCCGGTCCAGGGTTGTGGCGTTCTCGAGCAGCAGTGATGTGGCCCGGTCGGTCGGCAGCTCACCGGCTTGCAGGCTGACATTGACCCCTGCCCCAACCACGACGCCGGGCCCGGCCTGGACGCGCAGCCCGCCGTGGGTGCCGACCGCACCACGGGCACCGTGGGTGCCGGACACGCCCGGGCCCGCCGCACCGGACACGTCGTTGGCGGTCACGACTTTGGCCGGAACCAGCTGCGCCAGAATGCCGGCCAACTTGCGCCCCCGGACCACGACGTCGTTGGGCCACTTTAGTTCGGCGGGCACGCCCGTCAGCGAGCGCACGGCTCCGCACAGTGCCACGCCGGCCAGAATTGACAGCCAGCCGTAGCCGGTTGGCGCGAACACATCGGTGTCGACCGCATCGGCGCGGGCCGCCGCTGCGGCCTGCTCCGCCGGGCGCACGAACACGCTTGAAATCATGGCAGCCCCGGCCGGCACTTCCCAGCTCCTGCCCATGCGGCCTTTTCCGGCCGGCTGGGCGTCCGCGATCAACACGCTCAGGTCCGGCCAGTATTCATCGACATTTGCCGCCCCCGCGGCCAGGTCGGTGTTGGTGGACCCGCTTGAAGCAACCACCTGCACCCGGGCAAAGCTGCCCTGGGGGTGCGTCAGGGCAGCCTTGAGGACAGGGCCGTCGAGGCCGGGCCGGTTCAGATCAAGTGGGGCGCCGTTCATGTTTCAATCCTATCCGGCGCAGCAGTACACGACGCCGCTGCGCAGCCGCCACTGCGGCGGTGGAGGAACCTCAGACACTTAACTGACGACTTTGTAGGTTTCCTACACACGCAACGGCTATTTTCGTTATTAGACTGTGAGGAGAGTTTGCCCTTTTGTGCGGTTCCTATGAAGGGTCGCCAGCTTCCACACTACTGAGCCGGAGTATCAATGAGCCACGACCTTTCAACGACAGCAGGCAAAATTGCCGATTTCCGCGACCGTTCGGCTCAGTCGAAAATGCCGTCAGGTGAGGCGGCCATTGAGAAGCAGCACGCCAAGGGCCGCAACACCGCCCGCGAGCGCATTGACATGCTCGTCGATCCCGATTCCTTTGTGGAGTTTGACGCCCTTGCCGTGCACCGTTCGCACGCATTTGGCATGGAGAAGAAGCAGCCGCTCGGTGACGGGGTCGTCTCCGGCTACGGCACGGTGGACGGGCGCCTCATCGGCATCTACAGCCAGGACTTCAGCGTGTACGGCGGGTCCCTGAGCCAGGTCAACGGCGAAAAGATCGTCAAGGTCCAGGAGTTCGCGCTGCGCAACGGCTGCCCGGTCGTCGGCATCAATGACGGCGGCGGCGCACGCATCCAGGAAGGCGTGGCGTCGCTGGCGATGTTCGCCGACATCTTCCGCAACAACGTGCACGCCTCGGGCGTGGTCCCGCAGATCTCGCTCATCATGGGCCCCTGCGCCGGCGGTGCCGCCTACTCCCCCGCACTGACTGACTACGTCGTCATGGTCGACAAGACCTCACACATGTTCATCACCGGCCCCGACGTCATCAAGACCGTCACGGGCGAGGACGTGGACATGGAGACCCTCGGCGGCGCCCGCCAGCACAACAGCACCACGGGAACCTCCACCTATTTGGCCACCGACGAGGGCGACGCGATTGAGTTTGTCCGCGAACTCCTTGACTTCCTGCCCTCCAATAACCTTGCCGAGCCTCCCGTCACCGAGCATGAACAGGAGTTGGAGGTCGACGACGCCGACCTCGCCCTGGACACGTTGATCCCGGACTCGGCCAACCAGCCGTACACCATGCGCGCCGTGATTGAGCAGATCCTCGACGACGGACACTTCCTCGAGATGCAGGCCCTCTACGCACCCAACGTCATGATCGGCTACGGCCGCATTGAAGGCCACACCGTGGGCATCGTGGCCAACCAGCCGATGCAGTTCGCCGGCACCCTGGACATCAACGCCTCCGAAAAGGCCGCCCGCTTTGTGCGCAACTGCGACGCCTTCAACATCCCCATCGTCACCCTGGTTGACGTGCCGGGGTTCCTGCCCGGCAAGGACCAGGAATTCCAGGGCATCATCCGCCGCGGTGCCAAGCTGCTGTATGCCTACGCCGAGGCCACGGTGCCGAAGCTGACAGTCATCACCCGCAAGGCCTACGGCGGCGCGTACATCGTCATGGGCTCCAAGAAGCTCGGCGCCGACTTGAACCTGGCGTGGCCCACAGCCCAGATCGGTGTCATGGGCGCCCAGGGAGCCGTCAACATCTTGTACCGGCGCGACCTTGCCGCGGTCGCGGCGGAGGGCGGCGATGTTGAAGCCCGTCGTGCAGAGATCGTCCGCAATTACGAAGACGAGCTCCTGAACCCTTACCAGGCGGCCGAGCTGGGCTACATCGACGCCGTCATCGCACCGTCCGACACCCGCATCCAGCTGATCAAGGGCCTGCGGGCACTGCGCGACAAGCGAGCCAGCCTGCCCGCCAAAAAACATGGGAACATCCCGCTGTGACCCCCATTGACTCCCAGTCCCCTGCGGCCGAACCCCAAGCATCGTTGCTCAACGTGACCCGGGGCAATCCCAGCGCCGAGGAACTTGCCGCTGTGACCGCCGTCGTACTTGCGCTGCAATCTGGTGCCGGCGGCGAAAGCATCCAGGCACCGTCTCGGCATTGGGCCCGGCGGTCGCAGCTGAACCTGCCACCGAAACCCGGTGCCGGTTCCTGGCGGCGTTCGGGACACTAGACTTCGCCTGCACCTTCGCCTGCACGCGCGTTATTGGTCCCGGCCCGGCCATGGCACAGGCTCCCTCTGGACACGGGGCATGGACATGGGGCCGGGTGGGCCGAGTAGGCTCGGGACCATGACTTTGCCTGCGCAGCCCATTCGGGCCACCACTGCCATCGACCGGGTTGCCAACGACTACACCGAGACGTTGCTGGCGCTGGATCCCGCTTTTGCCACAGAACTGGGACGAACAGGGCACGAGGGCGAGTACCGCGACCACTCCCCCGCGGGCTTGGCTGCGATGGCGCAGGCAACCGCCGACACCCTCGCGGCCCTGGCCGCGCTCGAGCCCGCCGACGACGTCGACAAGGTCACCAAACATGCCATGAACGAGCGGCTCGGCGTTGACGTTGAGCTGCACGCGAGCGGCTGGCCGCTAGCGGATTTAAACAACATCGCCTCTCCCGCCCAGGAAATTCGGGCCATTTTCGATCTCATGCCCAGCGCCACAGTCCAGGACTGGGAGCATGTCGCCACCCGGCTGGCCAACGTGCCGGGCGCCGTCGAGGGTTACATCGCCTCGTTGCGGGCCGGTGCGGCGCGCGGGCTCGTGGCGGCACGCCGGCAGGTCCTGACCGTCATCGAGCAGTGCGAACGGCATGCCAGCCCGGGCGGATTCTTTGTTTCCCTGGCCCGCGATGCCGCCCTTGATGCTCCCGACACTCCCGACGCTCCGGCCACGCCTGACGCTCCTGACGCTGTTGCCACGCACGACGCCGACACCTCACTGCCAGCCGCACTCACCACTGCGCTGCTCACCAATGCCGAGCTGGCGAGGGCCGCCTACGCCTCGCTGGTGGAGTTTTTGCGCACGGAGCTGCTGCCTTTGGCACCCGCTGCCGATGCCGTGGGCCGGGAACGCTATGCGCTCGCGTCGAGGCTGTTCCTGGGCGCCGCAGTGGACCTGGAGGAAACGTACGCATGGGGCGTGGCCGAGCTTGACCGCGTCATCGCCGAGCAGGAGGCCGTGGCCTCGGCCATCAAGCCCGGCGCCTCAGTTGAAGAGGCCAAGGCCCTGCTGAATGCAGACCCGGCCCGCCAATTGCAGGGCACCGAGGCGTTGACGCAGTGGATGCAGCAACTCTCAGATGCCGCCATGGCCGAACTGGCAGGCGCCCAGTTCGACATCCCGGACATCATGCGCCGGCTTGAATGCCGCATCGCACCCACCCAGGACGGCGGCATCTACTACACAGGCCCGTCGGAGGATTTCTCCCGGCCGGGCCGCATGTGGTGGTCTGTCCCCGAGGGCGAAGACGCGTTCACCACATGGGCCGAAACCACCACTGTCTACCACGAGGGTGTGCCGGGCCACCATCTGCAGGTTGCCACCGCCACCTACCAATCGGCCCTGTTGAACGACTGGCGGCGCAATGTCTGCTGGGTCTCCGGGCACGGCGAGGGTTGGGCCCTGTACGCGGAGCGGCTCATGGACGAACTGGGCTATTTGTCCGATCCCGGCGACAAAATGGGCATGCTTGACGGGCAGCGCATCAGGGCAGCACGTGTGGTCTTTGACATTGGAGTGCACCTGGAACTGCCGGTGCCGGCCCGCTGGGGAACCGGGACCTGGACAGCCGGGAAGGGCCGCGACTTCCTGGCCCAAAACCTGGATCTGTCCGCCGGGCAGCTGGACTTTGAGTTCCACCGTTACCTTGGCTGGCCGGGCCAGGCGCCGTCGTACAAGATTGGCCAGCGGCTCTGGGAAGAGATCCGGGACGCACTGGCCACGCGGGACGGCTCCGAGTTTTCCCTGCGTGACTTCCACACCCGGGCACTCAACGTCGGCTCCGTGGGCCTGGACTCCCTGAAGATGGCACTGCTGGACTGACCGGCCGGACGCCGGGACGGCGAAACGGCCTGACTTCCCGCTTTCCGGCCGGGATGATGAGGCGGACACCGCCCGGCGGGGCTGTGGGACCGGACACCCTGCAGACGGCAGGCATGGGCAACTGCCCCGACTTTGCACCAAAGCCCGTAACAATTGAATTTATGCCGCGTAATACAAGGAAATCTAAATTTCCGGGTGCTATTGTCCCCCGCCTACCGTTGAGAAATGACTTCCTCAGCAACCACTCCCAAAGTGTCGAAGCTGCCCAAGTGGGCAAGCTCCTTTGGCGTTCAAATCATTGTCGCCCTCATCGCCGGGCTTGCTCTCGGCCTGCTCGCCCGCCAACTCGGCGGCGATCCCGAGACCGACCCCAACGGCCTGGTCACCACGCTGGACACCATCGGTTCCAGCTACGTGTCAATTTTGAAGGCGGCCGTTGTGCCGCTGATTTTCACCGCAGTGGTCTCCTCAATCGCCAACCTCCGTGAGGTCACCAACGCCGCGCGACTGGCGTGGAACACCCTGTTGTGGTTCGCCATCACGTCACTGATCGCCGTGACCATTGGCATCGTGCTGGGTACCGTGTTCCAGCCCGGAGCTGGCACGGGAACGGCAACACCGACGGAATACACGGGCAAGTCAGGTGACTGGTGGTCGTTCCTGATCGGCTTGTTCCCGTCCAACTTCCTGGGCCTGAGCGCCTCCACGAAGACCGCCGATTCGGGCGCACTGTCCACGAGCGTCAGCTTCAACGTGCTGCAGATCCTGGTCATCGCCATTGTGGTTGGCATTGCGGCGCTGAAGATCGGCAAGGCGGCCGATCCGTTCCTCAAGCTCAATGGTTCAGCCCTGGCAGTCATCCAAAAGGTGCTGTGGTGGATCATCCGCCTCGCTCCGATCGGCACGGTCGGTTTGATCGGCAACGCCGTGGCCAGCTACGGCTGGACCACGATTGGCTCGCTGGGCAAGTTCACGGTGGCCATCTACCTTGGTCTGGCCCTGGTCATGTTCATCGTGTACCCCGTGCTCGTCAAGAGCCACGGCCTGTCCATCAAGCAGTACTTCTCCGGCGTTTGGCCGGCAGTTCAGCTGGGCTTCGTCTCCCGTTCCTCCATCGGCACCCTGCCGCTGACCCAACGCGTCACCGAACGCAATCTGGGCGTGCCCCGCGCCTACGCCTCCTTTGCTGTGCCGTTGGGTGCAACAACCAAGATGGACGGTTGCGCCGCCATCTACCCGGCCGTCGCAGCCATCTTCGTGGCACAGTTCTTCGGCATCCAGCTGGACCTTGGCCAGTACCTGCTCATCGTCCTGGTCTCCGTGTTGGGTTCCGCCGCCACTGCCGGAACAACGGGCGCCGTCGTCATGCTCACCTTGACGCTGTCGACGCTGGGACTGCCGCTGGCCGGCGTCGGACTTCTGCTTGCCGTTGACCCGATCATAGACATGGGCCGCACCGCCCTGAACGTGGCCGGCCAGGCGCTGGTGCCCACCATTGTGGCCAAGCGCCAGGGCATCCTGGACGAAGACCTGTACAACGCTCCCCGCAATGGCGACCCGTTCGCGGACGACGCCGACGAGCTCCTCGCCGGCTTGACCCCGGCCGACGACGCCAGTGACGCAGGCGGCGCGGACGTAGACGGCGGGGGCGGCACCAACGCAGTGGACCCGAACCGGGAACCCGCCAACGCCTGACCACTGAAGCTGCCCCAACCGGCAGATCCCGACGCTTCGGAAGCTCATGACAAGTCCCGTCCCGGGGTGGCCAAAAGCCACCGGGGCGGGACTTTGTGTTGTCAGCCCGTGTTGTCAGCTCCCAAATCCATCTCGAAACCCAGCCCGCCGCAACCTCTGCGCCGTATGATGCCTAGGACAGAAGCAAAAGCGTCGGGCCCCCGGAAAATGGCATGCCCGAGCCGCCATGAGAAAAGGACAGCAATGATCATCGTTACCACCAATGACCTCCCCGGCTACAAGATTGATGCCATTTTCGGCGAGGTCATGGGCTTGACCGTCCGCTCACGACACATCGGCGCCCAGTTCACCGCCAGCTTTCGTTCCCTTGGCGGCGGTGAACTGCCCGAAATGACCCAGGCGCTTTACGAGAGCCGGCAGGAAGTGATGGCCCGCATGGTCACCGAAGCACAGACCAAGGGCGCCAACGCCATTGTGGCCACCCGCTTCGACACCTCGGAAATGGGCGGAAACTGGACAGAGGTCTGCGCCTACGGCACCGCCGTCTTCGCAATCCCGCTGGGCGAAGGACAGCCCGGAGCCACCGGCCAGTCCATCTATCTGGCGCAAAACCCGCAGGGCTGACACTCGGGCCACGGCGCGCGCGGGCCACGGCCCGGCAGCACATGTGCCCGGCGCGTGTAGGTTCCCACGCTATTAGTCACCAGCGAACTCCTGTGACCTGCGACGATGGTCCAAGCTGGATCCACGGAATACTCACATTCGTGTCACTTTCCCAGTTGCGCGCATCATCACTGAGGCCTGGCGGAGTCAGAGGAATGCGCCGGGTGGGCCCTGATGTTCTGTCCCGCACACAGCCCGCCCGTTGACCGTGCTTTTCGCCGGCGGGTATACGGGAATCCGAGGGCGGTGGGCCAACGCGGATTCCCAATCGGGGAGAATTTTGGTTGCGCTTGCGCCGGCGCGGGACCGGCTACAGGACAGAGATGGGCTGGCATGGCTCACCTTCACGGGTTCTCGCTACCGTGACATACTCTAATGACCCAGCGTCGATGAGGATGCACCTCTCATCGATCTCGCAAGGGAATCACGTGATCTCGCTAACCGCTGCGCTCGGTATCGCCCTCATCGAATTCGGGATGGCACTCACGCCAGGGCCGAATATGGTTTACCTCGTTTCGCGCAGCATCAGCCAGGGACGGCGTGCCGGCATGGCATCTCTGGCTGGCACTGCCGTTGGATTCGTCGTCTATATGGCCATGGCCAACTTGGGACTTGCGACGGTTTTCTTGGTGGTTCCGTGGTTATTCATTGCGCTCAAGGTCCTGGGCGCCCTTTACCTGCTCTGGCTGGCCTATAGGACACTCCGTCCAAGCGGCAAATCACTCTTTGAATCAAACGAGCTGCCGCGTGACTCCGTCGGGAAACTGTTTCGCATGGGGCTCGTGACGAATTTGTTGAATCCCAAGGTGGCAATTTTGTACCTGGCTGTGATTCCGCAGTTCATTGATCCAGCCTTGGGCCACGTCGTTGCCCAGGGATTCCAGCTCGGAGCCATCCAGATCGGCGTGGGTGTTGCCGTGAATGGGGCAATCATCCTCGCCGCAGGTTCAATCGCGGCTTTCCTGCAACGCAAGCCGCAATGGATCCGCTGGCAAAAACGGGTGACAGGCTCCCTCCTGGGTGGAATCGGAGTGAAGCTCGCGTTCGACGCCCCAACCCCCGCTGTCGCCAGCTAGGAAGGTCCTTGCCGCCAGACGATGCCCGCTCAGCGTTTCTATTTGGAATGCCACCGACATGAAGGATCGAATCCACCAATTTGGCAGCTATGGCTGAATGCTCCTGTCGTGGGCGCTGTCGTACCGCGTGGCGGACGCATCGTGCATCAGGGCACCGAACATCTCGGTTATGTAGACAGCGGCACTCGCATGTTGGGCAATCAGGTCGGTGCTCCCGCCGAGTGCCACGCGCACTGGATCCATGGCTGGCGTATCGGGGTCGGCAGCGGCAGCACGCAGCAGTGCCAGGCGCTGTGGCCCGGAGGTGTATCCGAGCTCGAACAGCACCCAGTGGAACAGATGCATAAGGGCAGTGTCACGGTCGAAGCTTTCGTGCTCGGCCATGGAGGCTCTTTCCGCCGGTGTGAGGTCGAACTCGCGGTAGAGCGCAAGTCCGAAGTCAGTGAGGAGCAGCCTGCCCTCCCGTACGAGGATGTTTCCCGGATGCACATCGAAGTGCTGGAACCCTTTCGTCTTCATCCATGCCGTGGCCTCGATGATCTGATCGAGCACGTCAGCGAAGACGACCTCCCCGTCGCCGTCGTTCAGGCTCCTGCGCAGCCACGCGCCCAGCGTCTCGGGCACGTATTCCAGGAAGAGCACCATGCTCTTGGATGCGTCCTTCATCGCGGTGAGTTTGGTCTTGACTTGAGGCCAATGGATCCCCCACTGGCGTTGCGGAACATCGCCATCAAATTCACGGAGGTCTGCCTCGCACTTCAGATCAACGACCCGCCACCCGAGCAATAGCGGGAAGAAATCCGCAGCTCCTGCCTGAACCCACTCGGTGGTCACCTGGTGTGCCGCCAATTCTCGCCCGGCTCCGTGGGTAGGGCTTCCGATCCCGTAGTGGCTGACAAAGGGAAGCTGGACTCGACTGGAAGTAGTGGTTGGATCCGCCTCTTCAATGCTTGTGAGTGGGAGCTGTTTCACGAAGACGGTCGTTTCACCAACGCAGGCTGTCTTGGTTGTTCCCCCGATGCCTACGCCAACGGGCCCGGCAGCATCGATGAGCTTTCGCACGCCTTCGTCATCGAGCCCGGCGAGCACATCGGAGATACTTCGGGCTTCATTTGCACGTGCCGTCATCACTCCACTCTAAGGGCCAGCCCTTGCCGAGCTGGGCACATCGGCCCTATTCCAAATGTCCCGCAGAGCGTTGGGTACGGGACACCGTAAGCATCGGGCGGTCATGGCCAGTCGAGGTGGGATGCTGCTTCTGGGGACTTGAAAATAAACACCCTTGGGCCAGTCGTTGCCATCCGCCCATACTGTCTCGCGGATGCAGCAGACACCTTGGCGATCTTCCTTGCCGCGGTGACCGAGACTCCGGGCAGCCCGCAAGCCTGATCCTGCCCGGTCAGTGTCCCGGCAAAGATTCACCCCACGAACAGAGCCGTCTGAGCTGACACCTTCTGAAATTCTCAGCAGAGCACGTCTGACGAATCAGATAAGTGACCACGACTCCTGACATCCATGGACTCGACTTCTGAACATGACACACCCGCCCAGCTATGATGTCAGGATGGGCGAGGAGACCGCGGGTCTGGCAGAGTCAGGATGGGCCACTCAGGCGCGCGATTTCATCCCGGCAACGCATCGTGGCCTACCGATGCTGCGCCTTTACCTTCCTTTTCGAGATCCGACTGTCGATGATGGCAAAGACATTGTGCGATGGTCCAGGTACGTCGCGGTAGAAGATCATTCTGCCTCGCTGGATTGGTTTGAAGCGACCGCAGACATAGCCGAGGAACAGCCTTCCGTTCGCGGTCTTGTCTCCTGCATGGGCGAGTTGGATGAAGAAACCGCAAACGCCCTTCGTGATGCGATTGGCGTTGTCGGGCTCCAATGTCTCCGTTGGACGGGCTACGCCGAAGCACCGCACACCAGCTCGCCAAGGCGAGTGTTCGGGGAGGAATACTTCGAGGCACGCCTCGGTCCTGGCGACGTGAGGGCCGGACGAAGGGTCCCTGAGTTCGCGTGGGATGCCGAACTGCGTCTCGCATGGGGCGGTCGGCTATACCCGGACTCGTTAATCGTGGCCGCCGAGCTGCCCATCTTTCGGCAACTGATAAACGATCCCCGACTCGACACTGTGTCGGTGAGAGCTGATCGCGATGACCTGCCGCCGAGCGCGGGCGATTGACGGGTTGCCCGCTTATGGCTCCACTGGATATCGCTGTCCCGGTGAAGGTTTATTTGGGCCTCCCATTAGGTCAGGCCGAGAGCAGAGGAGACAGCGCGTTTAGCGGCAAGCAGCGGCGTATCCTGCAGCGGCGAACCCGGACAGCGTGCAGAACCGCACCCCTCGCGGAAGCCCTGCCGATCAATTTGCACTAAGTGCAAACTTGCACTTAGTGTAGTCATGTGAGCTTTTCCGCAAATACCCCCTCCCCGCATCCGGGCACACCAGCACCTGCCTCTACAGCACCGGCTTCGGCAGCACAGCCGTCCCGCCGCGAGCTGAACAAGGCCGCCACCCGCGAGGCGATCGCCTCGGCCGCCTTGGACTACCTGCGCACCGGTGACCTGAACTCGTTCACGGTCGACGACGTTGCTGCCGCCGCGGGCGTCTCCCGGCGCACCTTTTTCAACTACTTTTCCTCCGTTGAAGCGGCTGTGGCCAGCTTCACCCAGAACTACCTTGACCAGGTCATTATCGAGTTGGAAGCACGGCCGGCCGACGAGCCTGTGCTCGTGTCCGCCCAGATCGCCCTTTCTGCCGTTGGCAGCGCCCGCGACCTGGCCGTTCTGGCCGAAACCTTCGCCCTGACCCAGGACCCTCAATTGGGTCGTTTCCAGCTCCAGGCCTGGGAGGAGTGCAGCCTCAAGATCACCGAAGTTGCCAGGCAGCGTCTCCCCCCGGACACCGACGAGCTGTATCTTTATGCGCTGGTTGGTGCCGTGACCGGCAGCTGCCGTGCCGCATTCCAGGTTTGGTTCCAGACACATGGAACGACCATCACACCCGAGTCGTTGGTTGATTTGCGCGACTTCCTCGAACGCACCATCTCCCACATCCGCAACGGTTTCAACAACTAGATTTTTTCCTGCCTGCGCCCGCCCGCTCAGGCTTCTTACAGAATGGATTCATCATGGCCCTTTGGCTCTATAAACTGGGACGGTTCTCCGCCCGACGCGCATGGCTGGTGGTTGCCGCCTGGGCCGTCATTGTGGGCCTGGTGGGCGGCGCGGCAGCATTGTTCATGGGCCCCATGTCCAACAACTTCGAGATCCCCGGCACCGAAACCCAGCAGATGGCGGACAAGCTCCAGGCCGACTTGCCTGAGGCATCCGGCGGCACGGGAGCTGTGGTGTTCACCAGCACCAACGGCGAACCGTTCACGGCAACCCAGAAGAAGGACATCACGGCCGCACTGGAAACTGTGACCACGGTTCCCACTGTCAAGGGCGTCATCGACCCGTTCGTGACCACGGCGCAGAAGGAAGCGGGCGCCACCCAGCTGGCCGACGGCGCCAAGCAGTTGGCCGCCGGAGAGGAACAGGCCGCCGCGGGAGCGCCGGCGCTGGAAGCCGCAGCCAAGGAACTGGCCGCCGGGAAGACCCAGCTCGACGCCGGCCAGGCACAGATCGACACCCAAAAGGCCCAGATCGCCGGACTGCCGGCAGCTTCGCCGCAGGCCGCGGCGGCCACCGCCCAGATCGCGGCGGCGCAGCAACAGCTGGATGCCCAGAAGGCCCAGTGGCAGGCCGGCCAGGACCAGTATGAGGCAGGCAAGGCCAAGTTCGACGCCGGGCAGGCCACTTTGGCTGCGAAGAAGGCCGAGCTCGTGGCTGGCCAGCGCGCCTCCGACGCCGCTGCCGGGGTCCTCTTTGTCTCGGAAAACAACAAGGCGGCCATCGGCCAGATCCAGTTCACCGAGTCGATGAACGCTGTGACCCCGGAGAACCGCCAGCGGGTCCAGGACAAGCTGAACACCTTGGATTCCAGTGGCGTGACCGTTTCCTACAGCAAGGAAATCGTCGAGGACGTTTCCTCCTTGTTCGGTATTTCCGAAGTGGTGGGCATTGCCGTGGCAGCCGCAGTGCTGTTGATCATGTTGGGGACGTTTGTCGCCGCCGGCCTGCCCCTGCTGATGGCCATTGTGGGCGTTGGTGTCGGTGTGGGCGGCACCATGGCATTGACCACCGTCATTGAAATGTCCTCCATCTCACCCATGCTGGCCTTGATGCTGGGCCTTGCCGTGGGCATTGACTACTCGCTGTTCATCGTCAACAGGCACCGGCAGCAACTGCTGGCAGGCATGGAGATCCGCGAATCCGTTGCCAAGGCCACCGGCACCTCCGGCAACGCCGTCACCTTTGCCGGGCTGACAGTTGTCATCGCCCTCGCGGCCCTCTCAGTCACCGGGCTGCCGTTCCTTGCCATCCTTGGCCTTGCAGCCGCGGCAACTGTTGCCATCTCGGTATTGATTGCCCTGACACTGACCCCGGCCCTGCTGTCGCTGATCGGCACCAAGATCATCTCCAAAAAGGCGTGGGCCAAGAACTCCCTGGCAACCGCGAAGCACGAGGCCACCCTCGTGGGCATGAACGACGGCGAGCGGGCCGCAGCGGACGACGCCGCCGACGTTGCCCGCAGCGCCCGCGGCTGGGGCGGACTCGTCACGAAGCACCCGGTCGTTTCCCTCATCACTGCGGTCCTGGCCCTGGTCGTCATTGCCATTCCGGCCACCGGCCTGCGGCTTGCACTGCCCGACGGCGGCTCCGAACCTGTCGATTCCAGTGCCTACCAGGCGTACTCCATCACCGGAAAGAACTTCGGCGAGGGCATGAACGGACCCATCATTGTGGTTGGTTCGCTGCCCGCCGGGCTGGACGAGGCCGGCGCCACGGCGTTGAACCTGGATGTGGCCGACCAGCTGCGCGGGGTCCACAACGTCAAGGCGGCCATTCCCGTTACGCTCAGCAAGGACCTTCGCACCGCCGTGTACCAGGTCATCCCCACCGAGGGCCCGGCCAGTGAAAGCACCGTCCAGGTGATCCATGACCTGCGCTCGGAAGGCTCGGCCATCGAAGCTGAGCACCACGTGGCCATCGGCCTGACCGGCCAAACGGCCGCGAACGTCGATGTCTCTGAAAAGCTGGGAGCGGCGCTGCCCCCGTACCTGGCCATCGTCGTCGGACTTTCATTGCTGCTGCTGATCCTGGTGTTCCGCTCCATCCTGGTGCCGTTGCTGGCCACTGCGGGCTTCCTGCTTTCGCTGGTTGCTGCGTTTGGCGGCGTGGTTGCCGTGTACCAGTGGGGCTGGCTCGGCGGGATCTTCGATGTTGCGAATCCGGCGGCCGTGCTCAGTTTCCTGCCCATCATTTTGATCGGCGTGCTGTTTGGCCTGGCGATGGATTACCAGGTGTTCATTGCCTCGGGCATGCGGGAGGCTTACGCCCACGGGCAGGAGGCCAAGCAGGCGGTGCGGACCGGGTTCAAGCATGCCGCACCGGTTGTCACGGCGGCCGCGATCATCATGATCAGCGTGTTCTCCGGCTTCATCTTCTCCCACCTGACAATGGTGCGGCCGCTCGGCTTTGCGCTGGCGTTTGGCGTGCTTGTCGACGCGTTCGTTGTGCGCATGACCATCGTTCCGGCAGCCATGCACCTGCTCGGCAAGTCGGCCTGGTGGATTCCCAAGTGGCTGGACAAGATCCTGCCGGATGTCGACGTTGAAGGCGCCAAGCTGGAAACCTTGTCTACACCGGCTGATGCGGCAGCTCCGGTCAGGGAGCCGGAACCCGCCATCTAGCCGGGAATCATCGGCTGTTTCACCTGCTGTTCGGTAACACCGGGAGGCGGGCAGTGCTTCGGCATTGCCCGCCTCCCGGCGTTTAAGGTTGCTTCGGCGGGTTGCACTAGACTGGTGAGCCACGGCACACAGTTGGGCAACTGCGCCGCCAGCACCCGAGCCGAGGTTAAGGAGAAGCCATCACGCCGACACATCCGCTTCTTGACAGTCTCCCGGCGATGCGCCCTCTTGTGCGTGATTCATGGCAGCGGTCGCTGAAGGCGCTGGCAACGCCGGCCGGGCTCACGTCGAGCAGCCTCGCCCCGCCGGTCGTGTGGGAGAGCCGTGAACTGGCACAATTGCGGCGCGACCACCCCCTGGCCGCCATCATGCCTGTCATCACGAAATTGCTTGTCCAGCCCAGCCACGACACCGGCCTGCTGGTTGCCGTCGGCGACGAACACGGCCGGCTGCTGTGGGTTGAGGGCGACTCTGCTGCCCGCCGCGACGGTGAGAACATCAACTTCACCACGGGCGCCGACTGGTCTGAAGCCGTCGTGGGCACCAGCGCGCCGGGCACGGCACTGGTCCTGGGCAAGAGCGTGCAAATTGTGGGACAGGAACACTTCAACCCCGCCGTCCACTCGTGGAGTTGCACTGCGGTTCCGGTGCACGACCCCGACTCCGGCTCGGTCCTGGGCATCGTGGACATCACCGGCGGTCCCGACGCCGTTGGCGCCAACACGCTCTCCCTGGTGCAGGCCTCGGTTGCTGCCGCGGAGGCCCATCTGCACATTCAACGCCTGGAGCGCCGCGCGGACCTTCGGAGCGTTTCGGGCAAGGCCGGCCGGGTTCCGGCGGCTGCCGGCAAGCCGCTGTACCGCGACAGCCTGCAGATCCTGGGCCGCGACCAAGGCTTGCTGCATGTTGCCGGAGAAGCTGTGACGCTCAGCGAACGGCACACCGAAATCCTTGCCGTCCTGGCCCTGCATCCCGACGGCCTCAGCGCCGGGGAGCTCACCGACAAGGTCTACCCGGAGGGCACCTCGCTGACGAGCATCCGGGCCGAGATGGTGCGGCTGCGCAAGCTGTTGCTGTCCGTCGCACCCACGCTGGTCCCCGACTCCCGCCCGTACAGGCTGCCCCGCGCGCTCGTGGTTGATGCCGAGCAGGTGCGCAACTACCTTGACCGGGGTGCGCACCGCCTGGCCCTGAACATTTACCGCGGCGAGGTCATGCCCCGCTCCCTGGCCCCTGCCATTGAGGGCCTCCGCAACCGCGTGGCGGTCCAGCTCCGTGAAGCCATCCTCAACGACGCCAGCCCCGAGGTGCTGCTGGGCTACCTGCGCCTGCCGGAGGCCGCGGACGACGTCGAAGCCTGGCGCACAGCTCTGCGTCTCCTGCCGCCGCGCTCACCCAAGCGGTCCGCGGTGGTGGCCCACGTGGAGGCGCTGGAGGTCTAGTTCATGGGGTGGGAGTCGGTCTGGCTGACTGGCATTGACCAGCTAGTTGGATTTCCCGACGATGAATTCCAAGACTTGGTCTGCAGTTTTCCGGTCCACTCCGATTTCATTGGCCAGCAGTTCGACTGCTTCGTCCCTTTTCCCGGCAGACGCCAAGGCACTGACCCGCTCCGTCAATTCCGCTGAAAGTGTCGTGGAGCTTTCCGTGTAGGTGGCCCCAACGGGAACTGCCGACCCATCCGACCGGGTCGTCCCGACATGACCGGAATCGGTGGTTCCGGCAGGACCGCCGGTGCGTGTGGTTGCTGACCAAAGGGGCGTTGTGGTGACTTCCTCGAAGCTCTGCGAAACGCTCAGCTGCCCGTGGGCGTGCTCGTTCACCAGGGCGGACATGTCGCGGGCCAGGCGTTCCGCTGCTTCGCTGCCTCCGGGGATGGTGCCGGTGAGCGTGACGGAAGGTGACGCCGTCGGGCCTCCAGCATCCCCGCGGGGAGTGTCAAAGGTGGGCTGGTAGGTCGACTTGGCTGCGGCCTGGTTTCCCTTGGCCGGCCTGGTCTGACGCTTGGTTTTGCCGTCCCTTGGCCGGAGCCACTGTGCCCAGATCAGGGAAACTGCGGCCACAATGAGCAAGGCAATAACTACAAATTCCATGCCTTCATCCTAACCATGCCCGTTTGTGGGGTGGAGCGCAGGCCGGGTCACAACCTTGCGGCGTCAGGTGTAGTGGCGCTGTCCTTGATTGCCTGGTCGGCACGCCACGCCGAGTCAAGTACTCACAGGTCCATCCACGAGTTGCGGCGATGTTGCCGCGTTCTCACTCTGCAATCATCAGAGTCGGCGATAGACGCTGCTGCGGTGGGCCACTCGCAAGGCCAGAACCACGAGTTCAGTGTCTTTGATCGTGTAAACCACGCGATACTCGCCGACGCGGACTCGTTAGAGATTTGGAAATCCAACGAGAGGGCGGACACCGAGTGGACGCGGTCGGCGCTCACAATCCGAGGGCCCGGGCCGCCTCATCCGCAGGGACAGCCTTGGTGTGGCCGGCGTCGAGATCGGCCCATCGCGCCAACGCGATTCGACCGTCCTCACTGTCGATCATCGCCTCGTAGTGTTCAACGAATTCGGCTGGCACGATCGCAGCAGCGCGCTTCTGACCGCGCCCGCGCGTCACGTAGGTGATCTCACCACCGAACGCAGCTCGGTTCACGGCATCGGAAAAGTGGTTCCGCGCTTGGCTGACAGAAAGCTCGGCGTCTCTACTCATGTTCTCAGTCTGCGCCAGAAACGCCACCTTGGCCACATATCAAACGCCTGAGTCAGTGCCGCAACGGGAAACTTCCGGGAGCCAACCATCACGGGACTTAAGCAGAGGAGCATTCCGGCGCCCACCCCAGGCACCGACGCAATGACCCATTGACGCTGTAGCCCGCCGGCCCGCCCATTAACGAAAGTGTGATCCAGCTCATGCAACGTGGTTGCAACGTAGCTCCCCGTACGCTTCCAACCAAGGACGCAGATGTCCCCCACCGCAAAGGAGTTTAAACAATGGCTGTTTATGCACAACCCGGAACCGACGGTTCAAAGGTCACGTTCAAGGACCGCTACGAAAACTGGATCGGCGGAGAATGGGTCGCCCCCGTCAAGGGCGAATACTTTGAGAACATCACGCCCGTCACCGGGAAGGTTTTCTGCGAGGTGGCCCGCGGCACGGCAGAGGACATCGAGCTTGCTCTCGACGCCGCACACAAGGTGGCACCGAGCTGGGGCGCGACCTCAGCCACGGAACGCGCAGCCGTCCTGAACAAAATCGCCGACAGGATCGATGAGAACGTCGAACTGCTCGCCGTCGCCGAAACGTGGGACAACGGCAAGGCCATCCGCGAAACACTCAACGCGGACATCCCCCTCGCGGCAGACCACTTCCGCTACTTCGCCTCGGTGGTCCGGGCCCAGGAAGGCAGCCTGACCCAGATCGACGAGAACACCACGGCCTACCACTACCACGAGCCGCTCGGTGTGGTCGGACAGATCATCCCCTGGAACTTCCCCATCCTGATGGCCGTGTGGAAGCTGGCCCCGGCGCTGGCGGCGGGCAACGCCGTCGTGCTTAAACCGGCGGAACAAACACCGGCCTCCATCTTGGTCCTCATGGAACTGCTCGCCGACATTCTGCCGGCAGGCGTCATCAACATCGTGAACGGCTTCGGCGTGGAGGCAGGCAAGCCGCTCGCCTCCAGCAAGCGGATCCGCAAGATTGCCTTCACCGGCGAGACCACCACGGGCCGGCTCATCAGCCAATACGCGTCGCAGAACCTGATTCCGGTCACGCTGGAGCTCGGCGGCAAAAGCCCCAACATCTTCTTCGACGACGTCATGGACATGGACGACTCGTTCTACGACAAGGCGCTCGAGGGCTTCACCCTCTACGCCTTCAACCAGGGCGAGGTGTGCACCTGCCCGTCGCGCGCCGTCGTGCAGGCAGGCATTTACGAAAAGTTCATGGCCGACGCGATCGCCCGCACCGAGGCCATCATCCAGGGCAACCCGCTCGACACCGACACCCAGATTGGGGCGCAGGCTTCAAATGACCAGCTCGAAAAAATCCTATCCTACATGGACATCGGCAAGCAGGAAGGCGCCAAGCTGCTCACCGGCGGCGAGCGCAACATCCTCCCCGGGGATTTGGCCGGCGGCTACTACGTCAAGCCCACCATCTTCGAGGGCACCAATGACATGCGCATCTTCCAGGAGGAGATCTTCGGCCCCGTCCTCGCGGTGACGAAGTTTGACGACTACGCCGACGCCCTCCACATCGCCAACGACACCCTCTACGGCCTCGGCGCCGGCGTGTGGTCCCGCAACGGCAACGTCGCCTACCGTGCCGGCCGGGAGATCCAGGCCGGCCGCGTGTGGGTCAACAATTACCACGCCTACCCCGCGGGAGCGGCGTTTGGCGGCTACAAGTCCTCCGGCATCGGGCGCGAGAACCACGCCATGATGCTCGACCACTACCAGCAGACCAAGAACCTGCTGGTCAGCTACAGCGAGGACAAGCTCGGCTTCTTCTAACCCCCGCCGCTCCCCAGCCTCGTTCCTCGGCAGGGGCCCCTCGCGGGCGTGGGCCCAGCGTTCCCACCACCTGCCGAGCGCCAACAACTCCCCGGTTCCGGGCCGTACTCCCTTTCGGCCCGGAACCGGGATCCACCCTTTAATAAGGAGCACTTCCATGGACGCCATTCCCGATGCCTTGGACGCCGCCATCACCATCCCGGGCGAGACACAGTCCCGGGTGGCGTTATCTGCCACGGCCGTGGAACTGCTGCAAAAAATGTGGGACAGGCACGGCCCGCTGATGTTCCACCAGTCGGGCGGCTGCTGCGACGGGTCCTCGCCCATGTGCTACCCGGCGGGCGATTTCATCACCGCGGAGGCCGACATCCTGCTGGGACGCTTTGAGCTGCCAGGCTGCGGTCCGCTTGATTTTTGGATGTCCAGGGAACAATTCAACTATTGGTCGCACACCCACCTGACAGTGGATGTTGTTGACGGGCGCGGCAGCGGCTTCTCCGTCGAGTCCCCGGAAGGAAAACGGTTTTTGATCCGTTCCCGGCTGGTGGACGGGTTTGTTCCTGCTGCCGGCTAGGTCCGCCTGCGAAAACCCCAAGACTCGGGCAGGGGTGTCACTTCCGGTTACGCTTTGACTGCTGCCGCTTCTGCACAATGACAGCCACTACGGCCACAACGATGGCCCCGGCCATGGCGATTTCCATATCGCATCCTTTCCTTGATTCCAACGGTAAGCCAGCCCCCAGCATAGGCGAGACGGGCCGGCGTCGTGCTTGGCATGTAGAAGTCAGGGTTTGCGCGCCTGGATCAGGAAGCGGGTGGTGGTGGCGGAGAACTTGCCGTCGCGTTCAATGATGCCGTGCAGTTCCCGCAACTTGCCTTCGTGTGCTTCCACGGTGAAGCCCGGGACCATCCAGATGACCTTGCGCAAGAAGTAGATGACGGCGCCAATGTCGTAAAACTCGGTGCGCAACGAAGCCGTCTGCACACTGACAATTTCCAGCCCGGCATCAGTGGCTGCCGTGACGGCGTCGTCCCAGTGCCGGCTGCGGCGCACGTGCTCGGGCTGGGTCCCGCGGAAGAGTTCGACCAGTTCAAAGACGCTCGCGGGGCCCACCTGCTGCGACACATAGGTCCCGCCGGGAGCCAGCACCCGGTAAATTTCGGACCACCACGCCTTGACCGGGTGCCGGCTGGTGACCAGGTCGAAGGCGTTGTCGGCAAAGGGCAGCGGCGGTTGGTCATTGTCGGAAACCACCGCAATGCCGCGCGGGTGCAGTCGGGATGTGGCCACGGGGATATTGGGCGGCCAGGCCTCGGTGGCCACAGCCAGCGGCGGAACCACGGCCGCACCGGCGAGCACTTCTCCGCCGCCTGTCTGCAAGTCCAGCGACGCCCTGGCCGCCGACATCCTGGCGGCCATGACCCCCTGATATCCCCACGGCGGGCGCTCCTCGGTGGCCCTGCCCTCGAGCCAGGAAAAGTCCCAACCGGCCACGGACACCGAGTTTGCCTCAGCCACAAGTTCTTCAAACGATCGACGCATCGGTCCAGCCTATACAGGTGCGGGACAGCGCGGTCCCGTCACGCTCCGCCCGGGTCGTCGATGATGCCCTGAACCAGCGCGCCGTATTGCTGAATGAGCTGCTCGTCGGGCATTACATCCGGTTCCAGCAGGCCCAGCACCCGTGTGCCCGCACCCAAACCCAGGATCACACACACCACGAGCTGGGACTTTAGTTTCTCCGAAGAGTCATCGCCGATCTGCCCAGCCACCCAGCGCACGTACCTGCCGCGCAATTCAGTGCGGGCCGCCTCCTGGTCAGGGGCGTCCTGGACGAGCAACGACACCATGGACCAAGGCTCGGGCTCGCCCTCGCGGCGGCGGCGCAGGATCCTGCGGACCACGGAAAAGCCCAGCGGCTCCTCGCGCTCCTGAACCAGGTCAAAACTAGGCACTTCCGGGGCTGCCGCCGCATAGAGCTTGGCCTTGCTGCCCATCACCTTCATGACCATTGCAGGGGAATATCCGGCCAGCGCGGCAACATCCTTGACGGTCACGGCCGTATAGCCGCGCTCGCCAAAGAGTTTGCGGGCTGCGTCAATGACGGCCTCACGGGTGCTGGGCCGGGCCATCAGACAAGCACCGGCGCGGGAGTGTCGGCCGTTTCACCGCGGTGCGGGAGCACGATGTCGATGACAGCCGACCGTGCCGAAAGGACCAGGGGCAGGGATTCGGCACTGCGCCCCTCCGGATCGAGGCCGGTCAGGATGTAGCGCCCCACAGCAGGGAGCGGCACCTCGTACCGGCCGTCGCTGCCGCTGAAGGTCGACATGACAAACTCCCCTGTCGTTTTGGTCAAAGTCACGAGGGCGCCGTCCATGGCGTGGGCGCCATCACCGACCTTACCCGAGAGCGTCAGCCGCTGGGTGAGCCGGATGTCGTGTGTGCTGGCAGCTTCAGCGAATTCCAGGACCTGGGATGTGGGCGACCAGCCGTCGGCGCTGGACACCAGCAGGTATCTGCCCGAATCAGGCAGGATCAGGGAGTAGCGCCCGTCATTGTCGGCCCGGCTCCAGTCCGCAGGCTCCCCGTTGATGTGCAGGGCGTTGACCACGGCCTGCCGAATCGGTTTCCGTCCGGTGCCGGCAACGGTGCCGCTGACCACGATCTCGCCTTCGGTGCCTTTGATGTGCTCAGCATACTCAGCGCTGTGTCTGCCTCGCGTGCCGTGTGCGCCCGCTGCCACGGCTTCGGTGGCCGGCGCGGCGGTGGCTGGCGCGGAGGTGGCTGGGACAGGTGTGGCTGGCACAGATTGGGTGGCTGGGGCACCGACCCGGGGTCCGGCGCTGCCAACTTCCTTGCGTCCGGGAACATACACACCGCTGACGCTGCCGGCAGTAGTCCCGGGGGCCGTCTGGATGCGCGGGATGAACACGGCAATCCCGATGGAGAGCAGGGCCGCGATGGCCGCAACCCAGAAGACCGTTTGGAAGGCGTCCTCCGTGGGCAGCGCAATACCTCCGACATGGACCACCTTGGAGGTCAGGACGACGGCGACAACCGCTGACATGGTCGAGGTGCCCACGGCCCGCAACAGTGAGTTCAGCCCATTTGCCGACGCGGTCTCGGTGATCGGCACCGACCGCATGATCAGCGTCGGCATCGCCGCATAGGCAATCGCAGTGCCGACACTGACCAGCGTCGCACCCAGGATCACCATCCACACCTCACCGGTGAGGAAGACACGCGCCACATAGGCCACGGCCAGGATCAACGAACCGGCGATCAAGGTCATCTTGGCGCCGTACCGCTTGGTGATCCCTGCGGAAATCGGCGCAAAAGCCACCATGGCGAGCCCGGAGGGCACCATGCACAGCCCGGCAATCACAATGCTGAGCCCAAAGCCATAGCCGCCAACGTTGGGCAGTTGCAGCTGCTGGGTGGTGCTGAGCATGTTGGCATACATGGAGAAGCCCACCAGGATGGAGGCGATGTTGGTCAGCAGCACCGGCCTGCGGGCCGAGGTGCGCAGGTCCACCATCGGCTGGCTGACCCGAAGCTCCCAGGGGAACCACACGGCAAGGAACACCACCGTCCCGATGAACAGCAGGATCACCGGTTCGCTGGTCCAACCCCACTCGCCGCCCTTGGAAATGGCGAGCAACAACGCTGTCAGTGCCGCTGTCAGCAACACTGCACCCACGCCGTCGAACTTTCCCTTGGTGCGCAGCGCGGATTCCGGCACAACCAGCAGCACGCCAATGATCAGCAGCACCCCAATCCCGGCGGAAATCCAGAAGATCGCCTGCCAACCCAAGTGTTCGTAAATGACCCCGGCCATCGGCAGTCCCAACGCGCTGCCGATGCCCAGTGTGGCACTCATCAGGGCCACGGCGGAGGCAACTTTTTCGCGCGGCAGTTCATCGCGCATGATGCTGATGCCCACCGGAATCAGCGACACGGCCAGGCCCTGGAACGCGCGGCCCACGAGCAGCGTGACGAGGTTTCCGCCCGCCGCGGCGATGAGCGAACCAATCACCATCGCGACCATCGCGACCACCATCATCCGGCGTTTGCCGAACATGTCCGCGAGCCGGGAAATGATCGGCGTCGCGACGGCGCCGGTCAGCAGCGTCACGGTCACCAGCCAGGAGGTGTTGCCGGCGGAGGTGTTGAGGATCTGCGGGAAGTCCGGCAGCAGCGGCACCACCATGGTTTGCTGCAGCGACACCACGGTTCCGGCCAGGCAGAGGATGGCTATGACCAGCGACGTCCGCTTGGGTTTACTGGCGCTCTGGGTGGCTTGGTGGACACGGGATTGCAACGACACTGGCTTCTCTCTGCACGCAAAAATCAAAGGGTGAACGCTCATTCACCTCATCTAGTGAACCACCGTTCACCATCTCGCGTCAAGGCTGCCTGCGCCTCTGGCGGCAGAAGAGAGCAAGGCCACTTAGGCTTGAACCATGACCCCATCCTTGATCCTGGCCTCCGCCTCCCCCGCCCGCACCAAGCTCTTGGCCGATGCGGGGATCGCCCACACAGTCCAGGTGTCCGACGTCGACGAGGACGCCGCCACCGCCGCGGCCGGCCCAGTAACCCCGAGTGAAACGGCGCTGCTGCTGGCCCGGGCGAAGGCCGAATCCGTCGCCGCGTCCATCCCGTCCGGATCGCTGGCCATTGGCTGCGACTCAGTCTTCGAGCTGGACGGCGTTCCCTACGGCAAACCGTGGGAGCCCGCTGTGGCACGGGAACGCTGGCGGCTGATGCGCGGCCGGTCCGGCGTGCTGCACACCGGCCACTGGCTTGTTTCCGCCAATTCCACGGCCGACGGCGGCTCTCCCGTCGGGTACGGCGAAGTTACCAGCGCCGTGGTCACCTTTGAGGACGTGTCCGACGCCGAGATCGACGCCTATGTGGCCACGGGGGAACCGCTGCAGGTGGCCGGCGCGTTCACGATTGACGGACTTGCCGGCGCATTCATCACGGGCGTCGAGGGTGACCCCCACACGGTGGTGGGACTGTCCATTTCGACGCTGCGCCGGCTTTTGGCCAAGCACGGAGTGGCAATCACCGACTTGTGGGCGTAGTCCGACCGAATTGTGGGCGCAGTCAGGGTCATCGCCTCCCCGGGCCTTCAATTTCAAGCGTCATTCCGATACCGGCAATCGTCCGCCAAACCGACGCCTCCATGCATCCACCGCAAAACCGACGCCTCCAAACCTCATAGTCAAAGAAAGTACTTGACGGCATGGAAAGTAGTTTCGTATAGTTGAGTCATCAAACAGCATGACCCAACCGAAAGGCGCACCATGAGCCAGCACGGCACCTCCCCCTCCGCAGAAGAAGCCCGCGAGCTCCTCGCCCGGGCCGAAGGCATCGGCACCACAGCCACCAATGCCGCCGGCTGGCCCACAGCCATGGTCTTCAACTCCCTGGCCATCATCGGCTCCATGATGATGATCGGATTTCACATCGTTGCGCACACGGGTTACGGCGCACAGCTGATGGCCATGAGCGTCGCCGCCTGGGCGATGATCACGGCCCTCACCTGGACGTTCATGATGCGTACGACCAAAACGGGCTTCTCCAAGCGGTTCGCCACATCGCTCATCGCCTACTTTGTGCTGTACGGCGCGGCCATCACCACAGGTGCCCTGGCCTTCCCCAACGGCAGTCTGGAGTTCTACATCAGCGCAGCCGTCGTTCTGGCAGCCGTTGGCGTGGCCGCCGCCTTCAGGGAGTTGCGCGCATGAGCAAACAGCCAGCCCCGGAAGAACAGCCAGCCCCGCAGGAACAGCACCCCCGCCATGAACTCAGCGAAGTACTGCACCAGCCCGTCCGGTTTTCCATCGCCGCAGCCCTGGCCAAAACGGAAACCATGGATTTCAAGGACCTGCGCAACACCATCCAGGTGAGCGATTCGGTGCTCAGCAAGCAGCTCTCAACCCTTGAAAAGGCCGGATTCGTTGAGATCAAGAAGGCCTTTGTTGGCAAGTTCCCGCGCACCTCGGTGAGGCTGACCGCCGTCGGACATCAGGCATGGGAACACCACATGGCAACCCTGCGCCTCATCGCCGGCGGGTAGCACCGGCGAATATTGTAGGAACCCCACAAAGTAATCGTCGTGCACACGCATAAACGCCATGATGTGTGAGGAAAATCCACATATTCACGCTAGGCTCTCTTGAGAATAGAAGGAGTCCGTCAGTGAGCATTTCACCATCTGCCCCGGCACAAAAGCTGAGCAAAGTCCTGATCGCCAACCGCGGCGAAATTGCCGTCCGCATCATCCGGGCCGCCCGCGATGAAGGCATCGCCTCCGTGGCCGTATACGCCGAGCCGGACCGCGAAGCCCTCCACGTGCGCATGGCCGATGAAGCCTTCGCCCTGGGCGGCGCCACGGCAGCGGACTCCTACCTCGTCATGGAAAAAATCATCGACGCCGCACGCCGGTCAGGCGCCGATTCGGTGCACCCCGGCTACGGCTTCCTGGCCGAAAACGCCGAATTTGCGCAGCTGGTCATCGACGCCAGATTGATCTGGATCGGCCCGTCCCCCGCGGCCATCGCCGCATTGGGCGACAAGGTCCAGGCACGGCACATCGCCGAAAAGGTTGGTGCCCCGCTCGTTCCCGGCACCAAGAACCCGGTGGAATCCACCGAGGAAGTCCTCGCCTTTGCCGACGAATTCGGCCTCCCGCTGGCCATCAAGGCAGCCTACGGCGGCGGCGGCCGCGGCATCAAGGTGGTCCGCACCCGCGAGGAAATCCCCGAACTGTACGAGTCCGCAGTCCGTGAAGCCGTCGCTGCTTTTGGCCGCGGAGAGTGCTTCGTGGAGCGCTTCCTCGACGCTCCCCGCCACGTGGAAACCCAGTGCCTGGCCGACGCGGCCGGCAACGTCGTCGTCGTGTCAACAAGGGACTGCTCCCTGCAGCGCCGCAACCAGAAACTGGTCGAGGAAGCCCCCGCCCCGTTCCTGAGCGCGGACCAGAACGCCCGGCTCTACGAAGCCTCCAAGGCCATCATGAAGGAAGCGAACTACGTTGGCGCCGGCACTTGCGAATTCCTCGTGGGCACCGACGGCACCATCTCCTTCCTCGAGGTGAACACGCGCCTGCAGGTGGAGCACACCATCTCCGAGGAAGTGACGGGCATTGACCTGGTCCGCGAGCAGTTCCGGATCGCCCGCGGCGAGGAACTCGGCTACGGCGACCCCGAGGTCCGCGGCCACTCCTTCGAGTTCCGCATCAACGGCGAGGATCCGGGCCGTGGCTTCATGCCAGCACCCGGCACCGTCACCACGCTGACCCTGCCCACCGGCCCCGGCGTCCGCGTCGACTCCGGCATCACGGCGGGCGAGGTCATCGGCGGAAACTTCGATTCCATGCTGGCCAAGCTCATCGTCACCGGCGCCACCCGCGAGCAGGCGCTCCAGCGCTCCAGCCGTGCACTGGAAGAAATGCAGATCGGCGGTCTGCCCACCGTCCTGCCGTTCCACCGCGCCGTCGTCGTCGACCCCGCCTTCGCCCCCACCGGCGGCAAACCCTTCAGCACCCACACCCGCTGGATCGAGACCGAGTTCAACAACACCATCCCGGCCTTCGACCTCGCCGGGGTTTCCGGTTCCATGGACGACGCCGGAACGCGCCAGAGCGTGACCGTCGAGGTGGGCGGCAAACGGCTTGAGGTGACGCTGCCGTCGTCGTTCTCGGTTGGCAATGGCTCAGCCAACGGCGGCGCAAAGAAGGCCAAGAAGGCCGGGCGCAACCGCAGCACAGGAACGGCCGCCGCCAACGGCAACGCGCTGACCTCCCCCATGCAGGGCACCATCGTCAAGGTGGCCGTGGCCGACGGCGATGTGGTGTCAGAGGGTGATTTGATCGTGGTGCTTGAGGCCATGAAGATGGAACAGCCGCTCACGGCCCACCGCGCAGGCACCGTCGCGGGCCTGAGCGCGGCAGCCGGCGACACCGTCTCCGCGGGTGCCGTGCTGGCCACCATCGAAGACTGACCGGCCCGCCCCTGCATGGGTCTACCGCCTGATTAAACAACTGTGTCGCAGTTGTTGGATGAAAAATCGCTCGAAAGCGCTTTCCACGTCCAACAACTGCGACACAGTTCCTTAAGGGGTCAGCTGACGTTGGAGGTGTATTCCAGGTCGCGGGTTTCCTTCATGATGACCAGGGCGATCAAGGTCAGCACCGCCATGGCTGAGAGGTAGACGCCGACCAGCACCGGGCTGCCGTTGGCGGACTGCCAGAGGGCCACGGCGATGAACGGGGCAACAGCGGCACCCAGGATGCTGGACATGTTGTAGCTGATGGCGGATCCGGTGTAGCGGACGTTGGTCGGGAACAGTTCAGGCAGCAACGCGCCCATGGGGCCAAACGTCAGTCCCATCAAGCTGAAGCCCAGGATGAGCAGCGTCATGACGCCGGCCAGACCGGCACCAAACAACGGCACGAACGTCAGGCCGAACACGATGATGCCTCCGGTCACCCACAGCAGCGTCTTGCGTCGGCCGTACTTTTCGGCCAGCGGCCCGGAGACCAGCGTGAAGATGCCGAAGAACACGACGCCGATGATGAGCATGATCAGGAATTCGTTGCGGGTGTAGCCCAGGCCTGGAACCCATTCCGCGATGGCATCGGCGGTCATTGGCTTCCCTCCGGCTTCCGCCTTGGCCTTGGCGGACTCCAGGGACGATGCCGCGGTGCCGTAGGACAGCGTGAACGTCGTCATCAAGTAGAACAACACGTACGTGGCGAGCATGACGAAGGTGCCAAGAATCAAGGGGCGCCAGCTGGTCTTGAACACGCGGCCGACCGGCAGCTTGGACACTTCACCCTGGTCCACAACCTTCTGGAACGCGGGGGTTTCAACCAGCTTCAGGCGAACGTACAGGCCCACCATCACCATGACGGCGCTGAGCAGGAACGGGATGCGCCAGCCCCAGGCCTGGAACTGTTGGGTTGACAGGCCAAAGCTCATGGCCAGGAAGATGCCGTTGGCCAGGATGAACCCGATGGGGGCACCCAGCTGCGGGAAGGTTCCCCAGATGGCCCGCTTGCCGTCGGGAGCATTTTCGGTGGCCAGCAGCGCGGCGCCGCTCCACTCCCCACCCAGGGCGAGACCCTGCAGGAACCGCATGACAACCAGCAGCGCCGGGGCCCAAAACACCCAGCCGGGCACAAGCGCCGTCGGCAGGCAGCCGATCAGGAACGTGGCAATGCCCATGGTCAGCAGGGACGCCACCAGTGTTCCCTTGCGGCCCACCTTGTCACCAAAGTGGCCAAACACGATCGAACCCAGCGGGCGGGCAACAAATGCCACACCGAAGATCGCGAATGAGCTCAGCAGCGCGGTGGCGGCGTCGGCGTTCGGGAAGAACAATGCCGGGAAGACCAGGACGGCCGCGGTTGCGTAAACATAAAAATCGTAAAACTCGATGGTGGTGCCAATGAGGCTGGCGACAATGACGCGGCCCTTGGTGTTGGCTTTGGCTGCCGGCTCCACTTTTTGGGAGGTGCTCATGGGGTGGCTTTCTCTTGGGGCCCTGCCGCTCTTTGTCGAACGGTCCGCGTGTACGTGATCTGTGTCTCACGCACAAACAGTCAACCTAACAGACAAATGACTGTCAAACAGCTGCGACAAGGCGTTTTCTCTTCACTCTGCGGTTTTCAAGATTACCCCAATGTCCACCTACTGGACAATCGTCTTGGCATATGGACGCACGGAGCTGTCTCGCAGCCACCTAACAGCGCTTCCGCGGCGCGGTTAGGGAAACGTCACCGCGATTTCACACCTCGTGACCGGCCCCGAAACGCCACGTCCCTACCGTTGAAGGTGCAACAGACAAACACCGTGGAGACACCGCACAGCGCCTCCACACAGTGTCTGCACACAGCGGCACCGGAGGGTGCCAACACGGCGAAGCAACCGGGAGGTTTTCATGACTGCGGACAGTACGGGCGGCACGGTTGACACCACACCGGCGTCCACGAGGGAAGCCACACCCGTAAATGGCGGGGCCACCATAACGAGCACGCGCGGGCGGTGGCTGCATCACTGGAATGCAGAGGATCCGGCACAGTGGGCAAGCACCGGGCGGGCCATCGCCAAGCGCAACCTCGCCTGGTCGATCGTCTGCGAATTCCTCGGATTCGTGGTGTGGCAGCTGTGGTCGATCGTTGTGGTGTTTCTGCCGGGCGCAGGCTTCTCGTTTAGTTCAGCGGAACTGTTTTGGCTGATTTCGATCCCGTCCCTTGTGGGCGCAACGCTGCGGATCCCCTACACATTCATGGTGGCCAGGTTTGGCGGACGCAACTGGACCATCATCTCGGCCCTGCTGTTGCTCATCCCCACCTTTGGCATGGCGTGGTGCGTTGGCAACCCGGACACACCATTCAGCACCATGCTGGCGGTCGCAGCCCTGGCCGGTCTGGGCGGCGGCAACTTCGCCTCCTCCATGGCCAACATCACCTACTTCTACCCGGCCCGCGAGAAGGGCTGGGCGCTGGGGCTGAATGCCGCGGGTGGAAACCTGGGTGCCGCCGTCGCACAGTTCATGGTGCCGCTCGCCGTCGCGTTGCTGGCGGCCGGCACGGTGGGCCTGCCATTGGCCGGGCTCATGTGGGTGCCGCTGATCCTCATCGCGGCGTGGGGCGCGTGGCGTTACATGGACAATCTGGCCAGCGCGAGGTCCGACCTTGCCGGTTCGCTGGCGTCCCTGCGCGAGCCGCACCTGTGGCTCCTGGCGCTGCTCTACATCGGCACCTTCGGATCGTTCATTGGCTTCTCCGCGGTGTTTCCCAAGCTGATCATGGATTCCTTTGGCGCCGGCGTGGGCATCGCGCTGGGCCCGGCAGTGATCTCGCTGGCGTTCCTGGGCGCGCTGGTCGGCTCGCTGGCCCGTCCCCTTGGCGGCAGGCTGGCCGACCGGTGGGGCGGCGCCCGGGTCACCGTCGCCAGCTTCGGCGTGCTGGCGCTGGCCGCAATGGCGCAGCTCCTGACCCTGCCGTTGGGCAGCTTTCCGCTCTTCCTGGTCCTGTTCCTGGTGCTGTTCGCGGCCGCCGGCGCCGGAAACGGCTCCACGTACCGCATGATCCCCATGGTGTTTGCACTGCGGGCCAAGGGCCCCGGCGGTTCCGGTTCCAGATCCGGTTCCGGTTCCGGTTCCAGCTCCGGTTCCGGTTCCAGTTCCGGTGATGGCGGCCAGATGAGCGCCACCCGAAAGGGCTCCGCAGCTCTGGGCATCATCTCGGCCATTGGCGCGTATGGCGGATTCGTGGTGCCGCAGGTCCTGAACGCCTCCCGGCAGGCTTCCGGCGGCTACGAGGGCGCGTTCACCGGCTTCGTCGTTGCCTATCTGGCGCTCATGGCCCTCACCTGGGCCGTGTACCTGCGGCCCTCGTCCGCCGCATCGTTGGGGCGGGTCTAGTGAGCACTTCACAGAGAATGCCAGGCACGACGCCGGTGCCGCCCCTCCCAGCCGGGGCGGCGGGTCCCGCCGAACCTCGGCCGGGCACAGTCCCAGCAGGGGCCCCGGGCGAAGCAGCTGCCAAGGCTGCAGGCACTGACACGCACTGCCCTTATTGCGCCCTGCAATGCGCAATGACGGTGACCCCGGCGGCCACCGGTGCGGCGGCACCAGCCCCCGAACCCGTCATCAGCGGCCGCGACTTTCCCACCAATCGCGGCGGCTTGTGCCGGAAAGGCTGGACCTCGGCCGCGCTGTTGGGCCACCCCGGCCGCGTCACGACTCCCCTGCGTCGCGGTGCGGACGGCCTGCACCGCCCGGTGGCTTGGGAGGAGGCTCTGGAGCTGATCGCAGCGCAGGTCCAACGAACCCGCGCCGCGCACGGCCCGGACGCCGTCGGCGTCTTTGGCAGCGGTGGCCTGACGAATGAGAAGGCCTACCAGCTGGGCAAGTTTGCCCGATTGGCGCTGGGCACCTCCCGCATCGATTACAACGGCCGGTTCTGCATGTCCTCGGCGGCGGCCGCCGGCAACCGGGCATTCGGCGTGGACCGTGGCCTGCCATTCCCCGTTGCCGACCTGGACACCGCCCACACCGTGCTCCTGCTGGGTTCCAACGTTGCCGAGACCATGCCGCCGTTTGTCCAGCATCTTCAGGGGGCGCGGGCAGCCGGGGGCCTGGTCGTGGTGGATCCCCGGCGCACCGCCACCGCGGAATTCACGGCCGACGGCGCCGGGCTGCACCTGCAGCCAGTACCCGCCACCGATCTGGTCCTGTTGCTGGGCCTGTGCCACATCGCCATCCACGACGGATGGGCGGACAAGGACTTCATCACCAACCGCACCCGCGGCTACGAGGCCCTGGCCCGCAGCGTGGCGCCCTGGTGGCCCGAGCGCGTGCAAACGGTGACAGGTGTTCCCGTGCACCTGCTGCGGGAAACAGTCCGCCTGCTGGCGGAAGGGGCACAGCGCGGCGGCAGCTACATCCTGACCGGCCGTGGCGTGGAACAGCATGTGGACGGCACGGACACCGCCACCGCTGCCATCAATCTGGCCCTCCTGCTGGGCCTGCCGGGCTCCGCCACCAGCGGCTGCGGCACCCTGACAGGTCAGGGCAACGGCCAGGGCGGCCGGGAACACGGCCAAAAAGCCGACCAGCTGCCCGGCTACCGCAAAATCACAGATCCCGCCGCCCGCGCCCACGTTGCCAAGGTGTGGGGTGTGGAACCGGACGCCATCCCCGGTCCCGGAGTGCCCGCCGTCGAACTGCTGGCCTCCCTGGGCCGGCCGGACGGCGTGCGCACCTTCTTCATCCATGGGGCCAATGTGGCCATCTCGGCACCCAACGCCGCAGAAGTGGTCAAGGGGCTGCGGCGGCTCGATTTTTTGGTGGTGTGTGATTTCTTCATGTCGGAAACGGCGCGGGAGGCTGATCTGGTGCTGCCCGTCCTGCAATGGGCCGAGGAGGAGGGGACCATGACGAACCTTGAGGGCCGGGTGCTGCGCCGCCGGGCCGCCGTCGCGCCTCCCGAGGGGGCGCGCTCGGAACTGTGGATCATGGCCGAACTGGCCCGGCGCCTCGATGCCCCCGGCACTTTCAGCCCCGACCCGGAAGCCGTCTTCACCGAGCTGCGGGCCGCCTCCGCCGGCGGTCTGGCCGACTACTCCGGCATTGACTACGCGCTGCTCGACGCCGGGGCCGAGGCCTACTGGCCCTACCCGGCCGGGAGCCGCGGCACCCCCCGGCTGTTCGTTGACGCCTTTGCCCACGCGGACGGCCGGGCCGTGCTGACCCCCGTCTCCCCCGCCGCGGCCCCGGCACGGGACCCGCTTTTTGCCGGCGCCACGCTCGCCCTGGCCACCGGCAGGCTGTTGGAGCACTACCAGTCGGGCGCCCAGACGCGGCGTGTCCAGGCTCTGCACGACGCCGTTCCGCATGCACAGTTGCTCATTCATCCCTTGGCTGCAGCGTCGCGGGGAATAGTCGACGGCGGACCGGTCACCATCGCCAATGCGTGCGGCACGGTCCGGTGCACCGCAAAACTCAGCACCACGGTGCGGACCGACACGGTGTTCCTGCCGTTTCATTTTCCCGGAGACGAGAACGCCAATCTGCTCACCAGTGCGGCCGTGGACCCGATCTCCGGCATGCCCGAATTCAAGACGAGCTCCGTCACCGTCACGGCAGCCCCTCCCGCATCCGTCGCATGTGAGGAGTCGTTATGACAGGCACAGCCCCGCATGTTGTTGTCGTGGGCTACGGACCCGTGGCCGCCAGATTCGCTGACGAACTGCTGCCCGGTGTGCGACGCGGAGACTTGGCGCTGACCATCATTGGCGAGGAGAGTTCCGCCGCCTACAACCGGGTCCTGGTGGCCGATGTTGGCGTGGGCCGGACGACGGCCGCAGCCATCTCAGTGTCCGACGCCGCCGAGCTCTCAGCCGCTGGGGTGTCCGTCCGCCTGAACGCACGGGTGCTTCGCATTGACCGGGCCCGCCAGGGCGTCCTTCTGGCGGGCGGCGCGTGGATCAACTACAGCAAACTGGTCTTTGCCACCGGCGCCCGTCCCGTGGTGCCGCCCCTGCACGGGCTCAACCCGGACCCGGCCGCCCGGGTTCCGCTGCCCCGCGGTGTCACGGCCCTGCGCGACCTGACCGATGCCGCGGTGCTGCGCAACGCCGTCGAACGCCGGCAGCGGGTTGTGGTGCTGGGCGGCGGAATCCTGGGCCTGGAGGCCGCACTGGCCGCCCGCGACCAGGGCGCCGACGTTGCCGTTGTCCATCACGGGCCGCATGCGCTGGGGCGCAGCATTGACGCAGGGGCCGGGCACACGGTGGCAGCAGCCCTGCGCGCCCGGGGCATCGACGTGGTTCCCAATGCCCGTGCCGTCGGCGTCGGGCTGCGTCCGGGAGCTGACGGTGTTCGGGCGTTTTCGGCCCTGCTGCAGGATGGCGGCGGCGCCGTTGAGGGCGGGCTGTTGGTGCTTTCCTGCGGTGTGCGGCCGCGGGTGGACGTGGCGGTCGGGGCCGGCCTGTCCGCTGATCGCGGGATTCTGGTGGACCACCAGCTGAGAGCCCACCACGATCCAAACATCTTTGCCATCGGCGATTGTGCGCAAGTCCGCTGCCTGGACGCATCCTGCCCCGACTGCGCTGGAAGCACCGGGCCGCTGGGCTTGATCGGCCCGGGCTGGCGGCAGGCCGAATGGCTGGCGGCACACCTGATCGCGCACCTGGCCGGCGGCACGACGGCGGCGGCCCCCCTGCCGCGCGAACGGGCACCTGTCATGATGCTCAAGGCGCGGGGCGTTGACGTGGCGGCCGCCGGGGATGTTGCGGCCGGTCCGTTCGACGACGTGCCGGGGCTGGCGGTGAGCCTGTGGGCCGATCCCGGGCACGGGAAATACGTGAAGATGAGCACCCGCGGGGGTGTTCTGGCCGGTTTCGTCAGCGTCGGCATGCCGCGCACGGGAGCGGAACTGACGTTGTTGTTTGAACGCGGGGCGGAACTTCCGGCGGACCGGTCGGCACTGCTTCGCCTGGACGGCCCGGACGGGCCGGTGGTGGCGCAGCCCGACCCGGCCAGGACCGTGTGCCGCTGCGCCGGCGTCACCGAGGAAACCATCACAGCGGCGGTGGCCGGAGGCTGCTCAACCGTGCCTGACATTTCGGCCGCCACGCGCGCGGGCACCGGTTGCGGAGGCTGCCACGGGGACCTCAAGGCACTGATCGAGTCCCATTTCGCCCCGGCAGCGGCCTGAGGCGGGCGCCCAGGCCAACAGGCAGGACGCCACCAGCACCCACCCAGCCACACCGCCCAGTCATGGAAGTGACCCGCAGAAGTGGTTGCTGAATCAGTCGATAACCGTTGATTCAGCAACCACTTTTGCGGGTCAGATGAAAAGCAAAAACGGGCTAGAGCTCGTGCGGCATCTCGTCGGGGCCGGGAAGCTCATCTTCGTCTTCCGGGTGGCGGGCGAGATTCCACAGGGCCAGGCCCAGACCGCCCCACACCGTCACCATGGCGATGATCATCATTGCGATTGCTACCGGGGTCATGACTTCACCTCTTCACGGTTGTTGTCCACGTCGCCATCGAGCTCTTCGGCGGCGTTGAATTCGTCGTACTCTTCATCCTTGAGCTTGGACTTCTCGCTCCACGGAATCAGCGAGAGCAGCAGGGCGCCCACAATGAGCGCACCGGCCATGCCCCAGCCAAAGACCCCGTTGAACCAGGCCGGATAGCCCGAATATTGCTCGGTGCTCTTGGTCTGGATTTCGTTGATGAGCATGTAGCCCAACGCCACCGGCGCAATGCCGCCGACGAGGATGCGCCACCCTACGCCCATCTTCACGCTGGAGGTCCGGTTCAGGTGTTTCTGCAGGCGCGGCAGGCTGCTGAGCCCGGCCGAGACCACAATGACCGTCACCAAGGCACAGGCAAGGATGCCGAACTGGTTCACGAACGCATCCGAGGTGTCCAGCAGGTGGATGCCCGTGGTGGTTGGGAACAGGATCATGGAGATCAAGGCGATGGGGATGGTGACCACCAGGGTGGCCCCCTTGCGGCTCCACCCCAGCTTGTCCTGGAACGCGGCCACGATGACTTCCAGGATGGAGATCAGGGAGGTCAGGCCGGCAAAGACCAGCGACCCGAAGAACAAGACGCCGAGCACCGCACCAAAGGGCGCCTCGGAGACGATGGTCGGGAAGGCCACGAAGGCCAGCCCGATGCCGCCGGAGGCAACCTCATCCACTGCTTGTCCGGAGGTCACCGACATGAAGCCAAGGGCGGCGAAGACGCCGATGCCGGCGAGAATCTCAAAGCCCGAGTTAGCAAACGCGACAACCATGCCGGAACCGGTCAGGTCGGTCTTGCGCTTGAGGTATGAGGAGTAGGTGACCATGATGCCAAAGGCGACGGAGAGTGAGAAGAAGATGTGGCCGAAGGCTGCAGCCCACACGCTCGGGTTCTGCAGGGATTCCCAGTTCGGGGTGAAGAACGCGTTCAAACCCACCATGGCACCGTCAAGGAACAGCGACTGCACCACCAGAATCACGAACATGACCACCAACAGCGGCAGGAACACCGCGTTGGCGCGCGAGATGCCCTTGTTCACACCAGCCACCATGATCACGATGGCCACGATCCACACTGCCAGCATGGGGAAGAAGACACTGGAGACGAAGTCGAAGGACAAGCCTGCCTGGTCGGCGCTGTGCAGATAGTTGTTGAAGAAAAAGCCTTCGGCGTCGTCGCCCCAGGCCTTCGTGATCGAGAACCACGTGTACATCGCCGCCCAGGCGATGATCGCGGCATAGTAGATGGCGATGATGAAGCAGATCAAGACCTGCCACCAGCCAATCGGTTCGGCTGCGCGGTGCAGGCGGCGATACGACAGCGGTGCGGAGCCGCGGAAGCGGTGGCCGATCGAGTAGTCGAGGAACAGCAGCGGGATGCCGGCGCACAGCAGTGCGACCAAATAGGGAATCAGGAAGGCGCCGCCGCCGTTTTCGTAGGCGACATACGGGAATCGCCAGATGTTGCCCAGGCCGACTGCGGAGCCGATTGCTGAGAGTATAAAAAGTTTTCGCGAGGAGAAGGTCTCTCGACGGGCCGGGGCAGCTGTTCGGCCGCGGCCTGCGGGTGATGTGCTCATACAGTCAACGCTAACCTACTTGTGATACACATCTCTTCATTTGCCGCCCACGCACGACGGCGGGACCCCGCCGTGCGCTGAATGGCCGTCTCCGCTGTGGCGAACTTCCCCGACGCTCACTCAGATCCGGGGCACTGCCAACGAATCTTACCTTTCGTCTGAACGAACAAGATGTGAACCGCCCCAAGGATCCTTGGTTCCCGGGTCAGGGTCACAAATTCTCGAGCGGCAGTGCCCAGGGAGCATATTCGTCAACACCAACTTCGGCTGTGCGGATCGCCGCAGTTGTGGCCTGGGGGAAGCGAGTAACCAATTGACAGTGTCCCAGTGCGGTGGAAATCCTGCCAAAAGGTGCACCCACCCGCACTGTCCACGCATGCGTCCCCCACGGGGCAACGTGGCGCCCCACGGTCCAAATTAGTTACATGTGGACGTGGAGGCGCCGGGCTGCCTCGGAAATGGACCCCGACAGGGACGGGTACACGGTGAAGGTGTTGGCGACGTCGTCGACGTGCAGTTTCTGGGTCACGGCCAGTGCGATCGAGAAGATCAATTCACAGGCGCCGGCACCCACGACCACGCCGCCAATGACCGTCCCTGAGCCCTTACGGGCGATGATCTTGATGAAGCCGTCGTTGACGTTTCGCATCTTGGCCCGGGCATTTGTTTGCAGCGAGAGCTTGATGACGTCGCCCTGGTATTTGCCGGAGGCGAGGTCGGCTTCGGAAACGCCCACCGAGGCAATCTCCGGGGAGGTGAAGATGTTGGAGGAAACCTGCATGAGCTTCAACGGGCGCACACCGTCGCCGCCCAGATGAGCCACGGCGATGCGCCCCTGCATGGCGGCCACGGAGGCGAGGGCAAACACGCCGGTGCAGTCGCCCGCGGCGTAAACATTCGGCGCACTGGTGCGTGAAACGCCGTCGACCTTGATGTGGCCGCTGGACGTGACCTCAACCCCTGCGGCTTCCAGGCCAATGTCGGTGGTGTTGGGGATGGAACCCACGCAGACCAGGCAGTGCGTGCCGGTGACCTTGCTGCCGTCGCCCAGGGTGACGATGACGCCGTCGGCCGTGCGCTCGACGGCCTCGGCGCGCGACTGGGACAGCACGCGCAGGCCGCGGCGGGCGAAGACGTCCTCCAGCACGGCGGCGGCGTCGGAGTCTTCGCCGGGCAGCACCTGGTCGCGACTGGAAATCAAGGTGACCTTCGAGCCCAGGCCGTTGAATGCGGAGGCGAACTCGGCGCCGGTAACGCCCGAGCCCACCACAATGAGCTCCTCGGGAAGCTCGTCAAGATCATAAATCTGGGTCCAGTTCAGGATGCGTTCGCCGTCGGGCTGGGCTGTGGCAAGCTCACGCGGGTGGGCACCAACGGAGACCAGGATGGCGTCGGCCTTGATGATTTCCTTGGATTCGCCGCGGTCCACCTCGATGGTCCGGTTGTCCAGCAGCCGGCCGGTGCCAATCACAATTTTCACGCCGACGGCCTCGAGTCCGCGGCGGATGTCGGTTGACTGCTCCTTGGCCAGCAGCAGCACGCGCTCGTTGATGTGCTTGAGGTCGGCCTGCATGACGGTTTTGGGGTTGCCGTCCTCGGCGTTGAAATTCACACCCATTGCGGTGGAATCGACGCTGCGGTTCATGGCTTCCGCCACGGCGATGAGCGTCTTTGACGGAACGACGTCGGTCAGCACGGCCGCGCCGCCCACGCCGGCACGTTCCACGATGGTCACCTTGGCCCCCATGGAGGCAGCCACCATGGCGGCTTCATAACCGCCGGGTCCGCCACCGAGGATGGCAAGGCTGGGAAGGGCAAAGGGGCTGGAAGATTCTTGTTGGCTCGTCACAATCATTCATTCTTCCCTAGCTCGCACTTTGCACCAACTTGCCCGGCCGAAGTGGGCGGGAACGTCCGGCCGCTGCGCGTGGCCGATGCGCAGCGGCACCCGGTGCCGGTATGTTGGTTTCGTGACTAACTTTGAATCCCAAGCCGAGACCGATCCCACCGAGCTGGCCCGCGAGGCGGCAGCCCACATTGCCCGGCACACCGGAGTGCCCAGCCACGACCTGGCCGTGGTGCTGGGTTCGGGATGGGGTGAAGCGGCCGGTCTCATTGGTGAGGTCACGGCAGTGCTCGACGCCGCCGACGTGCCAGGGTTCTCCGCCCCGGCCGTCGTGGGACACACCGGATCCCTCACGTCCATCCGCACCCCGGCAGGAAAAAACGTGCTGGTGCTCGGCGCCCGAACACACTTTTATGAGGGCCGCGGCGTGCGCGCAGTTGTCCACGGCGTGCGCACGGCAGCCGCTGCCGGGGCACGCACCCTTGTGCTGACCAACGGTTGCGGCGGGCTCAACGAGGCGTGGGCGCCGGGCACTCCCGTGCTGATCAGCGACCACATCAACCTCACGGCCGCCTCGCCGCTGGAGGGCGCCACCTTCGTGGACCTGACAGATCTGTATTCCGCCCGGCTGCGGGCGGTGGCCCGCGAGGTCGACCCGACCCTGGATGAAGGCGTGTACGCCCAGTTCACCGGACCGCACTATGAAACCCCCGCGGAGGTGCAGTACGCCAAGCGCATCGGCGCGGATTTGGTGGGCATGTCCACGGCGTTGGAGGCCATTGCCGCCCGTGCCGCCGGCATGGAGGTCTTCGGCATCTCCCTCGTCACGAACCTCGCGGCCGGCATCAGCCCCACCCCGCTCAGCCATGAGGAAGTCATTGCCGCCGGACAGGCCGCCGGCCCCCGGATTTCGTCACTGCTGGCGAACGTCATCGCGAAACTTTAACGCACGTCCGGCGCACTGGCCACCCGTGCGGCTACATTGGTCTGGTGAGACATCTTGAAGAGAGCCGTTCCGAGTCCAATGCCGCACTCGAGGCCCAAGCCTTGAAGGCGGCGGCCGGGCAATGGGCCGCCAACGACCCCGACCCTGCCACTGCCGCGCAGCTGCAGGCCTTGATCGCCGGCACCGACCCTGCGGATGCGGCCGAGCTGGCGGACAGTTTTGCCGGCGACCTGCAATTTGGCACCGCCGGGCTCCGCGCCGCCATGGGCCCGGGCCCGAACCGGATGAACCGGGTCGTGGTGCGGCGCGCAGCGGCGGGAGTGGCTGCCCACCTGCTGGCCCTGGCCGCGGGAGGCTCGCCGGAAACGGACCCGTCAAGATCCGGCTTGCAGGAAACGGGCGACGCCGGAACCTCCCCCGCCTACCAGCCCAGGGCAGTCGTGGGATACGACGCCCGCCACAACTCCCAGGCCTTCGCCCGGGAGACGGCAGCCATCTTTTCCGCGGCAGGGATCGAGACTTTCCTGTTGCCTGCGCCCCTGCCAACACCCGTGCTCGCGTTTGCCGTGCGGTCCCTTGGCTGTGAGGCCGGGGTGATGGTCACGGCCAGCCACAACCCGGCGCGGGACAACGGCTACAAGGTGTACCTTGGCGGCCGGGCCGTGGCTGCAGAGGCCCGGGGCGTGCAAATTGTCGCCCCGCACGACTCGCTCATCGCCGGACACATCGCCACCGCGGCCGACACCGCCGAGCTGGGCGACACCACCGCCATCGCACTGGCAGCCGACGGCTGGACGGTCCCCGGCGAGGAGCTTCTTGCGGGCTACAAGCTCGCAGTGGCCGCCCTTGCCGACCCCGCCCTTTTCCCCGACAGGGAGCTGCGCATCGTGCACACTTCCCTCCACGGCGTTGGGCACGAGACGGCTTTGGCCGTGCTGCGCGACGCGGGCTTCACCGACATCCACGCCGTGGCGGAGCAGTCCGCCCCCGACCCTGAATTTCCCACAGTCACGTTCCCCAACCCGGAAGAGCCTGGCGCCATGGACCTGGCGTTCGCGTTGGCGCAGCAGGTGGGGGCCGACGTCGTCCTGGCCAATGATCCCGACGCCGACAGGGCCGCAGTGGGAGCCCTGGATCCCGCGACCGGTCAGTGGCGCCAGCTGCACGGCGACGAAGTGGGTGCCCTGCTCGGCGCGCACGTGGTGGCCAGGGGCCGCAGCGCCGCAGGCGGAGACAGGGCCGGCGGACACCTGGTTGGCGGAGACCGGGCCGGCACACGTGAAGGCGGGGCGAACACGAGCACACCCGTGTTCGCCAACTCCATCGTCTCGTCGCGACTGCTGGCCAGGATTGCTGCGGCCGCAGGGTACGACCACGTCCAGACGCTGACAGGCTTCAAGTGGATTTCCCGCGTGCCGCAGCTGACCTTCGGCTACGAAGAGGCGTTGGGTTACTGCGTGGCTCCGGAGCTGGTCCGGGACAAGGACGGCATCTCGGCGGGACTGCTCATTGCGGAGCTGGCCGCAGGGCTCAAGGCTGCCGGGCGGACCCTCTTCGACATGCTTGACGACCTCGCACTGGCCCACGGCCTGCACTCCAGCACCCAGGTCAGCATCCGGGTCGAGGACCCCCAAGGCATTGCAGCCATGATGGCCGGGCTCCGGGCCCAGCCTCCTGCCGGTTTTGACGGATCGGCCGTGGCGCAGTTCACCGATTTGTCGGTGGGTTCAGCCGAGCTGCCGGCCACCGACGGGGTGGCGTTCCTGACCGACAACGGCACCCGGGTCATCGTCCGGCCCAGCGGCACCGAACCCAAGCTCAAGTGCTACCTCGAGGTGATTGTGCCCGTGGGCGGACCGGAGCAACTCACCGCTGCCCGGGCTGAAGCGCAACGGGCGCTGGCCGCCGTCGTGCTTGACGTAAAGGCCGCGCTGGGGCTGGAAAGCGCCTAGAGCGACACCTCAACGGCACCATCGACCACGCGCACCGGGTACGTGCCCAGGCGCAATGCGGGGTTGCCGAAGCACTCCCCCGTGGCCAGCGAGTAGACCTCCTTGTGCAGCGGCGAGGCGATCGTGTGGGTGATTCCGCGCGAACCCACCATGCCCCGTGCCATGACGTGGGAGCGGGTGGCAGGGTCGGCGTGGGCGACGGCAAAAACGTCCCTGTCCCCCACCCGGAACAGCGCGAGCTGGTGACCGTTGACCAGCGCCGCCTCGCCCCAGGAATCCTCCAGGTCCCGGAGTTCACACACCCTGAACCATTCGGCACCGGCGCGCCTGACGGTGCGGGGCGTTGGGGCCGTACCTGACTGGTGGGCTGTGCGGGGCTTTTCCAGCAGCTTTTCCATGGGCGTTCCTTACTCTTGCGGGCCCGTCGATTCGTGGGCCCGTTGGCGTGAATCCCACACTAAGCGGCGCATGTTTCGCTCACCGGCCGCCCATGTGACGGCGAGGTTAATCCCGGCTCACCACCCTGGCGCCGGGGCCGGTGAGGTGAAAGTTAACACGCCGAAACATAAGCGAAACAGCGGGGCAACGCAGCTTTCCTAGCATGGAAGCACACGTTGGCGCCGGCACCAGGCCCACTCAGTGAAAGGCCCCGCCATGAACGCCATGAACGCCATGAACGCCATGAACCAGCCACACCCGCAGGAAACCACGACGCCGCCCGCCGCTGCGGGCCCCCGCAAGGTAGTGGTGGCCGGCGGCGGACCCGCCGCCCACCGCTTTGTCGAGGCCATGCATTCCCGCGGTCTGGACAACTGGCACATCACGGTTCTCACCGAGGAAATCCACCATCCCTATGACCGTGTTGCCTTGAGCCAGGCGCTCACGGACGTTGATGTCGATCTGACACTTGGCGATCTTTCGATGTGGGAGCACCCTTCCATCACCCTTGTTCGCGGCGCCGAAGTGGCCGGCATCGATCCGGCCAATGGCACCGTCCTGACCATGAACGACGGCGCGGTGTCCCATTACCCCTACGACGAACTGGTCCTGGCCACGGGCTCCGACGCCACCCGGTTGAGCATTCCGGGGGCCGAGCACACCCATGTGTACCGCACCCTGGAGGATGTGTGGACGCTCAACCAGCAGGTTGCGGCCCTGACCGGGAAACTCGGCCGCACGGTGAAGACGGCCGTGATCGGTGGCGGTTTGCTCGGCTTGGAGGCCGCCGCCGGACTCATCAAGCTCGGCGCCGAATCTGTGGTCATCAACGGCGGCAACTGGCTCATGAATGCCCAGCTCGATGAGGGTGCCGGCCAGGCGCTGGGCCGTCTCGTGGCGGCCAAGGGCATGGCCGCCGCCATCGGTGTGTACCCCGCCGCGGTCCAGACGGACGACGCCGGCCAGGTCACCGGGGTGTTGATGGCCGACGACTCCGTGGTTGCCGCTGACCTAGTGGTTGTCTCCGTTGGTGTGCGTCCCCGGGATGAATTGGCCAGGGACGGCGACGGTGTGGCCTGCCATGGTTTCGAGCTGGGCGCCCGCGGCGGCCTAGTCATCACCGACGGCTGCGCCACCACGGTTCCCGGCGTGTGGGCCATTGGTGAAGTGGCCAGCTTTGACGGCATGTGCCTGGGCCTGGTGGCGCCTGCGAACACCATGGCCGAGATCGTCGCCGATCGCCTCCACGGCGGAAACGCCACGTTCCCCGGGTTCGACACGGCCACCAAGCTCAAGCTCTCCGGCGTCGATGTGGCCAGCTTCGGCGACGCGTTTGCCCGCACGGAAGACAGCCTCGAAGTTGTCTATGCCGATCCGGCCCGCGGCGTCTACCAAAAGATCGTCACGAGCCCCGATGCCAAGACCCTTCTGGGCGGCATCTTCGTTGGGGATGCTTCCCCGTACACGAGCCTGCGCCCGCTGCTGGGCCGCGAATTGCCGGCCGGACCGGGCGCGTTCCTGTCGGCAGCCGGCGGAGGTGACGCTCCCGCCGTCGAACTTCCCGACGACGCCATCCTGTGTTCCTGCAACAACGTCTCCGCCGGCTCCATCCGCGACGCCGTCAACGGCTGCGGCAGCTGCGATGGCGCCGCACCCGTCCAGGATCTGCCCGGCCTGAAGGCCTGCACCCGGGCCGGAACCCAGTGCGGATCCTGCGTGCCGCTGCTCAAGAAGCTCATGGAGGCCGAGCTCGCGAAATCGGGCATCACCGTCTCCAAGGCACTGTGTGAACACTTTGACATGTCCCGTCCGGAGCTCTTCGAGGCAGTGCGGGCGTTGGAGCTGAGCAGTTTCCCCGACATCCTGGCCCGTTTCGGTGCCGATGAGACGGCCAGGGCCGGGCGCGGCTGCGATATTTGCAAGCCAACTGTTGCCAACATCCTGGCCAGCCAAAACAGCGCCTACGTCCTGGACGAGGGCCGCGGCACCCTGCAGGACACCAATGACCGCGCGCTGGCCAACATGCAAAAGGACGGCACCTACTCGGTGGTGCCGCGCATCCCGGGCGGGGAGATCACCCCCGACAAACTGGCCGTGATCGCCAAGGTGGCCCAGGATTACGGCCTGTACACCAAGATCACCGGCGGGCAGCGGATCGACCTCTTCGGCGCCCGGCTGGAACAACTGCCGGAGATCTGGAAGATTCTGGTGGACGCCGGCATGGAATCCGGGCAGGCGTACGGGAAGTCGCTGCGCACCGTGAAGTCCTGTGTTGGTTCCTCCTGGTGCCGCTACGGTGTCCAGGACTCGGTGGCCATGGCCATCAAGCTGGAACTGCGGTACCGGGGTCTGCGCAGTCCGCACAAGTTCAAGCTGGGCGTTTCCGGCTGCGCCCGCGAGTGCGCCGAGGCGCGCGGCAAGGACGTGGGCGTCATCGCCACCGCCGACGGGTGGAACGTCTATGTTGGCGGGAACGGCGGCGCCACCCCTGCCCACGCGCAGCTGCTGGCCAAGGACCTCGATGACGCCACGCTCATCAGCTACATCGACCGCTACCTGATGTACTACATCCGCACGGCCGATCGGCTGCAGCGCACGGCCCGCTGGCAGGAAGAGCTCGACGGCGGCCTGTCCCACGTGGTCGATGTGGTCGTCAACGATTCCCTCGGCATCGCCGCAGAGTTGGAGGCGGCCATGAATGCGCACGTTGGAAACTACGAGGACGAATGGGCCGCCACCCTGGCGGACCCCGAGCGCCTGCGCCGGTTCCGTTCCTTCGTCAATGCCCCGGACACCGTGGACGACTCGATCGTGTTTGTCCCCGAACGCGGCCAGATCCGTCCGGCCACGGAGCTTGAAAAGTCCGGTCCGGACACTTCCGGCGGCCCCGTGCTGATCGCCACCCACATCCCCGTCCGCGGCGCCGACGCGCACAACAAGCAAAGGTGACACCCATGCTGCCCACCCGACGCACACGACGCTCCGGACACATCACGCTCGTCGGTGGCGGGCCCGGCCCCGCCGACTTGCTCACCCTGCGCGCGGCCAAGGCCCTGGCTGCGGCCGATGTGGTGTATTTTGACCGGCTCGGCCCCACCGAAGATTTGGCCGCACTGGCACCCCGCGCCACCTTTGTCGATGTGGGCAAGACGCCCGGACACCACAAGGTGGCGCAGGAAGAGATCACGGCCAGGATGATCGACGGCGCCCGGAACGGCCTGCACGTCGTGCGGCTCAAGGGCGGGGACCCTTTCGTGTTTGGCCGCGGCGGCGAGGAGATGGCCGGTGCCGTGGCCGCCCGCATCCCCGTCACGGTGGTCCCCGGAATTTCCAGCGCCATCTCGGTCCCGGGTGCGGCGGGCATTCCCGTCACGCACCGCAACGTCAGCCACCTGTTCACGGTTGTCTCCGGCCACGCCCCGCTGGCCGCCCACGAATACACGCATCTGGCGGGCCTGGGCGGCACCATCGTGGTGCTCATGGGAATCGGCACCCTGCCCGCGCTCATTGCCGGGCTGCGCCTGGCCGGGCTGGCGAATGTTACGCCGATTGCTGTCGTGGAGAACGGTTTTAGTCATGCGCAGCGCACCACCACCGCCACTCTCGATAGCATTGTGGACGCGTCGTCCACGTGCCGCAACCCCGCCGTCATCGTCATCGGGGATGTGGTGAACCTGGCCGGCGGGAACGACCTGGCCATCCCGAACTTCCTCGCGGATGCCGGTTTGCAATCAGCGTGAAGGATTCCATGAACCAAGCGACACCACCGTCCGGGCATCTGCCGGCCACGCCTGCGGAGCCTGCGGCACCCGAGCACGCGGCGTCTCAGTCTCCGGCGTCCCAGCCTGCCCCGCCGCTGCGAGGATTCCGGATCGGCGTCACGGCCCACCGCCGGGCCGGCGACTTGATCGAGGCGCTGGAACGCCGAGGCGCCCAAGTGCTGCACGCACCCGCACTGAAGATCGCACCCGTGGCGGACGACGACGCCCTGCGTGCCGAAACGGCAGCCGTGCTTGCCGCCGGTCCCGACGTCGTCCTGGTCACCACCGCCTACGGGATGCGCCGCTGGATCGAGGCCGCCGATGCCGCCGGCCAAGGCGAACAGCTGCTGGCCACGTTGGCCGCCTCCGCCATTTATGTGCGCGGGCCCAAGGCCCGCGGCGCCGTCCGGGCCGCCGGGCTGGACGATGCCGGCATCAGTGCCGACGAAACCACCGCCACCCTGACGGAGCTCGTCATCAAAGCCGGTGTCCAGGGCAAAACCGTGGCCGTGCAGGTGCACGGCTACACGGACGTTGCTGCGTTGGAGCGGCTGCGCGCCGCCGGTGCCCGGGTGTTGACGGTGACTCCGTACCGCTGGGTCACCGCGGAGGACGCGGACAAACTGCCCCAGCTGGTTGAGGCCGTCATCAACCGCGAGCTCGATGTCCTCACGTTCACCAGTGCCCCGGCCGTCGACGCGGTGCTGAGCACCGCGGATGCCTTGGGCCGCGGCACCGAGTTTCGCCGGGCGCTGCGTCGGGACCCCGCGCGGAAGGACGGCCTCGGCGCTGTGGTGAGTGCCGCCGTCGGACCTGTCACGGCAGCCCCGCTCCTGCATGCCGGAATCACCCCGCTGGTCCCGGAACGGTTTCGCATGGGCGCCTTGATCAGGTTGGTGTGCGAGCACCTCGAAAGCACCGGGTCGCTGCGGGCGGAAAGTGCCGGTGCCGTGTTGGAGGTCCGCGGGCAGTCGCTGAGCGTCAACGGCCTGCCGGTGCCGCTGGCACCCGCCCCGTTGCAGCTGCTGAAGGTGCTGATGGCCGGAGACGGGGCCATCAGTTCTCACGGCGAGCTGTCCGCTGCGCTGGGCATGGGCGACACCGACCACGCGCTGCACATGGCCATCAGCCGCCTGCGGGCAGCGCTGCCCGACCCTGCCATTGTCGAAACGGTGCTCAAGCGCGGCTACCGGCTGCGCAGTCAGCCCAACGTGTATGGGACGATTGGCTGACGGACCGAACGCTCTGGAACCACACAGATCCGGAACCACACAGAAAGGCCACACCATGACGCCACAGCCCACATCCACACCCCAGGATGACACCGCCGGACTTGCCGCCTACATTGACCACACCCTTTTGGCACCCCAGGCCAGCCGGGACGACATCTTGAAACTGTGCAAGGAAGCCGCCGAGCACCACTTCAAGTCCGTCTGCGTCAATCCGGTCTGGGTGGAAACCGCCAAGAAGGCGCTGCTGGGAACCGGTGTGCTGACGTGCACGGTGGTTGGCTTCCCGTTGGGCACACACAACACGGATGTGAAGGTTTTTGAGGCCCGCGGCGCCACGATGGACGGCGCCGACGAGGTGGACATGGTCATCAACATCGCCTCGGCCCGCGCACTGGACAAGGACGCGCTACTGTCGGACATTTCCGCCGTGGCCGAGGTGGTCCACGGTGAAGAGTCGCTGTTGAAGGTCATTATCGAAACCGCGCTGCTCAGCGACGCCGAAAAGGTCCTGGCCTGCCAGGCCGCTGTCGAGGCCGGCGCCGACTATGTGAAGACCTCCACCGGCTTCAACGGCGGCGGCGCGACAGCCCAGGATGTGGCCTTGATGCGCGAAACCGTGGGGCCCGACATTGGTGTGAAGGCCTCGGGCGGCGTGCGCACCCGCGAAAAGGCATTGGAAATGATCGCGGCCGGGGCAACCCGGATCGGCACCAGCTCGGGCATCGCCATCGTCACAGGCGGCGCAGGCACGGCTGCCTACTAATCCGTACTAGGATTGTGGGTAGATCATCGCGCCGGTCACCCGGTGCCCCCACTCAGCTCCCCACCATGGGGCAAGGAGGAACCGTGTCCAACAGCAGTTACCGTCGCGAGAACAGCCTGGTGCAGTCAGTCGTTTTGTTCGTCGTGTTCTTCGCATTGTTCCTTGGCGGAATCTTTTCCTTCTCGTTCTGGAGCCTGGAGAGCTTTGCGCACGCCTTCGTGCCGGCCGGCCTGGGCATCGGATTGTGCTTCCTGTCGTTGTGGGTTCCCATGACGTTCATGGGCCGCTCCAACTCCGCCGGCGAGTAACCAGCCCGCTTCATCTGATACGTAAATAGGGCGAGTTAGGCAGCAAGGGTGAGGGTGACCTCGTATCCTTGCTGCCTAAGCTCTTTAATGGCTCGTTGGCGTGTGCGGTCCTTGTTGGCTTCGGTGAAGCGCTTGATCGTTGGTTCCTCGTAGAAGGCACCGTCTGTGAGCATGTTCCAGGCGGCGGTGATGACGGTGTGTTCCATGGCAACGATGGCGCGGGATTTGCCTCTGCGGTTGGCCAGGCGCCGGTATCGATCGTTCAGAAACCCGTGCTTTTGCTTGGCGATGTTCAGTGCTGTCTGGCCGAGGGCTCCCTTCAGGTAGACGTTGCCTTTCCTGACGGAGGCTGGTTTGTGCCGGCCCGCGGACTCGTTGTTGCCCGGGGCGACTCCGGACCAGGCGGCGAGTTGGGCCGAGGTCGGGAACACGCGCATGTCGCCACCGGTTTCGGCGATGATGACCTGAGCGATCGCGGTCTTCACTCCCGGGATCGAGGAGAGCAGCTCAATCTTTCCCTCTAAGGATTTGAACGCCTCGTTGATCTGTTCTTCCACGGCCGCAAGGCGGGCCCGCTGGGCATCGAGGTGGTCCATGTAGAAGCCAACCATGAACGCATCATGGTCAGTGAAGCGGACATTGGTCAGGGCCTGTTCAAGTTCCGCGAACTTGTTCCGCAGTTTCCCGCGGGCCAGTTCGGCCAGGACCTTCGGGTCGCGTTCCCCGGCAATCAGTGCGCGCAGGATGCGGGTGCAGGTGACCGATTCAAGTTTGCTCGCGACACTGCTGATTTTGATGCCGGTGTTCTCCAAATACTTTTCCAGCCGCTGTACTTCCCGGGTGTGATCGTGGGTGACGGTCGAGCGGGCACGGGTCAAATCCCGCAACTCCCGAATGGGCGGTGGCGGCACGAACGACGGTGCCAGCAGCCCCCACGACGCTGTCTTGGCCAGCCAGGAGGCGTCGGAGACGTCGGTCTTGTGTCCGGGGAGGTTCCTGGCCTGGCGGGCGTTGACCAGCTGCACCGGGACCGTTTCCTCCAGCAGGTAGAAGAACGGCTTCCAGTAATCACTGGTCGATTCCATCACCACCAACTCAAGCTCGGCGGCTTCCAGGAACTCCTTGAGCTCCATGATCTCCGGCACCGTCGCACCCCAGGTGGTGACTTCGGAATGGTACCGGTTGCTCTGGACCGAGGGCACACGGATGCAGACCTTCACATCCCTTTTCGAGACATCCATCCCCGCCACACGTTGATAGATCACATCATTAGTTTCCATAACAACTCCTACAGCAGCAGTAACAT